>JAPLHP010000074.1 GCA_026389585.1 Chloroflexota bacterium
TCCAGGCAGACCTTGACCTCCGCCCGGTACCCCGCGTCCATGTCTATCCTCTCCTGCCCCCGGTAGAGTCCCTTCACCGCCTTGATAACTACATTCTTCTTTAATTCTTTGATCGCAGCGTCCATTTGGTTCAACCTCCTATATAGCACTATCTCCCCTGGCAATCACTACAAAGGCCGCAAAACTCCAGCCGATGATATACCACATTGAACCCCGTCTTACGGGCCACCCTCTCGTCAATAGCCTTATCAATCGGTTCCTCAACATCAAAAACGCGACCACATTGATCACACCTGAAATGATAATGATTTTCAGCATTGCCATCGAACCTTGCTAACGCACCTGCAAAATCCAGTTCCAGTATCTGTCCCTCATCTTTCATAAGCTTAAGGTTACGATATACTGTCCCCAGGCTTATATTAGGGATATCCTTCTTCACCTGGGCATAAACCCAATCAGCAGTGGGGTGAGACTTTGTCCCTTTCAGCACCCGCATTATCGCTTCCCTCTGTTTGGATTTTCGGTTCATTAAATATAACCCGCCAAGTATCTCTTTAATAATAGTAACTGTTATCAGGATATACTTATCCCAAAATCTTGTCAAGCCTCAAAGTTCTCACTGAATGTTAACCCGCAGGCAGGCCGGGGTCTATGATCTAAGTCACATTAGCACGTAGTTAGCATATATACTTGAATAGGGCTGCAGGTACTGACAACATTGTGGACTTAGGAGACAGCTTCCGGGGACCTGGCACTCACGGAACTTGGCGAGCCCGTAGCCTGTAGAGACTCTGTCCGCTGTCCGAAACTAGTGCTTAGTTGCAGAAAAATGGTGACTGTCAGGTCCCCGACCTGACGGCTAGTGCCCAGTTGCGAAAATAGGCGTCATTCGCTTTGTGAGGGGAGACCGTTCGCCTTCGCTCAGGGTGACAAACCGCATAAATGTCATGGTGACATGTCTCCCACTGTGTCAGGTCATCCTTCTGCGGAAGGACGACAGCCACCGCTCTTAGGTGTCATTCTGAGCGCAGCGAAGAATCTCGATTGTTACGCTGACTTGTGCCACCAGGCACTAGTTAAGCGAGAAGGCATAGGAAGTCACCTGGTACAGATACGTTTTCTTGAGTAAGCCCTGGACTTCCTGTTTTCCCACACCTATGTCTTTATGCAGATGATCGGTGAAGATGTGAAGAAATACCTCAAGAGTAGTCTCGGAACTAATACCACAATGATTACAGCAGTAGATCGGCATCATTCTCCTTATCAAGCTTCATTAGCGTACTACACGCTCTTGTTTATTTCCCGTATTCCCCTTTTCTGCCATTCTTCCAGTTCTATGATATGACCGCTGTGACTGCTTAGGAAGTGTTTGCGTTCTAGAACAGAGTTCTACCCCGTGCGCTCAGTCGTGACCAACGAACAACTCCGCCACTCCCCCAAAAGCAAAAAACTGCTCGCTTCAGCCTCAGGACTATGCCAATTGACCTGTGCACTAAGCAGATGCTAGCATTGCCTTTACCTTGTTGAAGGAGGATGTCATGGAATATAAAACCCTGCAATTCGAGTGTCGCGATCATATCGGTTGGCTCACTCTCAATCGACCCCAGCGTCTCAATGCACTGTCAATCGAAATGGTCCAGGAACTGAGGCACTTCTTTGGCAGTCTGGATGAGCACCTGGAGGCCCGTGTGGTTGTGGTGCGGGGTGCAGGACGGGCCTTTTGCGCCGGGTTCGACGTCAAGGAACTGGCCGAGAGCACGGGCAAAGGGGCCCAGGATGGGAAAGGGCCTCCTGGCCTGGCCACCCATGGCCACATTCTGCAAAGATCCGTCAGTGAAATAGTCATTCAGATGCGCCGTGCGCCCCAGCCGCTCATAGGCGCAATCCGCGGCCCAGCCGCTGGAGGCGGCTTCAGCCTCACCATGGCCTGCGACATCCGCTTAGCCGGCCAATCAGCCCGCTTCAACGCCAATAACATCCGCATTGGATACTCCGGTGGTGACCTGGGCTCCACATATTTCCTGCCTCGCCTCATTGGCCTGTCGCGAGCGGCCGAATATCTCTATACCGGCCGCATGATGGATGCTGCCACTGCCGAGCGAATAGGCTTCGTATCCCGAGTGGTGGCCGACGAACAACTGGACCAGACCGCCGAGGAACTGGCCAGGGAGATGCTCAATGCCACTCCCTTCGCTCTAAGACTGACAAAGGAATTACTTAACATCAATATCGATGCTTCAAGCCTGGCCGCAGCCACAGAGTTGGAAGGTCGCAGCAATCTGCTCTGCGGTTTTACCGAGGATGCTCAGGAGGCAACAAAGGCCGTCTTTTTTGAAAAGCGCCCGCCCATCTACCGTGACGCCTAGCGCCTGAGCGCATCTCTAGGAGAGTCAAGGGAAAACTGGCGTCAGTCTCAACATGGGCAGAGTCCGCCGTTATTCTTCTTTAGAACCTGCTTTGTGCACCGGAAAGCCTTTAACAAAATCCACCAGTTCTCCCTGCTCAAATCCAAGTGACAGAAGCATCTTCTTGAGGCGCTCGTCACTCTGTCGAACCATGAGCCGCGCTTTGATTCCCCTTTTGTGGCACGCTTCGGTGAAGGACTTCGCCAGCATCTTGCCTATACCCTTCCCCTGATAACCCGGATCGACGCCGATGATATTAATCCACCCGCTCAGGGGCAGCGAATATTCAGCTCCCATGACAACACCTAATATGAAGCCGACCACCCGGCCCTCTACCTCAGCCACAAAGGACAGAGGAGGATAGTAGGTCTTAAAGTGACTGCTGACTTTTTGTGGCCAGCTAGACATCCTGTCCTTACCGGTGATCTTCTTGTCTATCTCGATCATAGCCGCCATATCTATATCTGTCATCTCGCGAATCCTTAATCCCTGAATCGGCTCCATTTGTCACTCTCCAATTAACTTTGTCAATATCATATCATACAAGAGCCTTCTTGGGGGATAGTTGCTTTCCGGGCGATCCTGGTGACGGCATCGGTTGAAGATGATCTGATCAAGTATTGGAAATGGGAAGCGCCTGATGAAAGCAGTCATTGAGGTTGAACACCTCAGGAAGACCTACGGGCCAATTATTGCGGTAGATGATATCTCATTCAATGTGATTGAAGGGGAAATCTTCGGTCTCCTCGGCCCAAACGGCGCAGGGAAGACCACAACTGTGGAATGCCTCCAGGGTATGCGGCGGGCCGACGCAGGCCACCTCCGGGTGCTCGGGCTTGATTCACAGTCAGAAGCACAAGCCCTGCGGCAGCGGATCGGCTCTCAACTCCAGGAGTCAGCACTCCCTGACCGTATAAAAGTCTGGGAGGCGCTTGACCTTTTTGCCTCCTTCACCCCTGGCAGATCAACATGGCCCACTCTCATGGAACAATGGGGACTGGCGGATAAACGCAACGCCTCATTCTCCAGCCTGTCTGGAGGTCAGCGCCAGCGACTTTTTATTGCCCTTGCCCTGGTGAATAATCCCGAGGTTGTGTTCCTCGACGAGATGACTGCCGGACTGGACCCAGCCGCCCGCCGGGTAGCCTGGGACCTTATTCGCGCCATCCGTGATCGGGGTACCACTGTTGTCCTGGTCACCCACTTCATGGATGAGGCAGAACGGCTCTGCGACCGATTGGCGGTTGTAGATCACGGGCGGATCGCTGCCCTCGATACACCCCAGGGACTTATCGCCACCTACGCCAGCCAGGTACGAGTCATATTCAGTACCGACCATGCCGATCTATCCTGGCTGGAGCAGATACCCCAGGTACGTAAAGTGACCCGACATGGACCACGGGTTGAAGTCGAAGGCAGTGGCCCGGTACTGGCCCTGGTGGCCACTTCGCTCGTTGAACATGGCATCGTACCAACCGACCTCCGGATCGAACAGCCCACGCTGGAGGATGTATTCCTGAATATTACGGGGCAAGCCATCAAAAGCTGAGGCAAACCTGTGCGCATGCTGTTGAGACTAACCTGGGTGGAGATCAAGCTTTTCGTGCGTGAACCCATCACTATGGTCTTCACCTTCATCCTCCCACTCGTCTTTCTCTTCGTTTTGGGCGGAATTTTCACAAACACTCCGGATTTAGAGGGTACCGCATGGCGAGGCGTCAGACCCATGGACTTCTACACGCCGGCCTACATTGGTCTGGTCATCGCCTCCATCGGTGTTATTGGACTGCCGGTGCATCTCACCGGCTACCGTGAGCGGGGAGTGCTGCGCCGGCTCCGCGCTTCCCCCATCCCCCTCTGGAGCATCTTCGGCTCCCAGATGATCGTCAGCTTTATGATCGCCATACTTGGCGGTGTCCTTCTCACCATTGTGGCATTGCTCGTTTATGATGTCAGACTTCCAGAGTCACCTGCTCTTGTTATCGCGGCTTTCGTCCCCAGTATCCTGATGTTTTCCGCTCTGGGTATCCTGCTGGGGGCTATACTGCCAACCACACGGGCAGCACAAGGGCTGGGCCTGATTCTGTTCATTGTGATGATGCTTCTTTCAGGGTGCGGGCCGCCTCCAGAGATGATGACCAAAGCCATGCAGTGGGTCGGAGATGCCACACCACTACGCTATGTCGTCGGGCTCCTACAAGATCCCTGGCTTGGCTTCGGCTGGAATATGCCTTACTTCCTGATTGTTACTGGTATTATGGTAGTGGCGTCATTGCTCTCAGTCCGCTTCTTCCGCTGGGAGTAAGAAGAATGGAGGCCCGCTTATGGGAAAGGTAAAAAGGATTGCTATTCTTACAGGAGGAGGGGACTGCCCGGGCATAAATGCCGTCATCCGGGCCACTACCAAGAAAGCCATCCTCGAATATGGTATAGAGGTCATTGGCATCAAAGACGGCTACGAAGGGATAATAAACAATCAATATAGAAAACTGGACTATGACGATGTCTCAGGAATACTTACGTCAGGTGGAACAATACTTGGTACCTCGAATACAGCCAATCCCTATAGATATCCTGTAATAAAGGGCAATCAATTGACCTTCGAGAATATGTCGGAAACCACCCTCAAGAACGTGGAGAAGCTCAATATCGATTGCCTCGTATGCATCGGAGGGGACGGCACATTAGACATAGCGCATAGACTCTCGAGAGACGGAATCCCTATCGTCGGGATACCCAAGACAATTGATAACGATCTAAGAGGCACCGACATTGCCTTCGGCTTTGATTCCGCCGTGTACATTGCCACAGAGGGCATTGACAGAGTCCATACCACTGCACAATCGCACCACCGGGTTATGATCGTCGAAGTCATGGGGCGCAATGCCGGATGGATCGCCCTCCATTCAGGCATAGCGGGAGGAGGAGATATCATACTGCTTCCAGAAATTCCCTATGATATTGACGTCGTAGCCGAGAAGGTAAAGGAAAGAAGCAAGAGAGGGAAGCGATTCAGCATAGCGGTAGTTGCCGAAGGAGCCAAACCGAAAGGCGGAGATATAGTCATACAGAGAATAGTGAAAGAAAGCTCAGACCCGATCCGCCTCGGTGGCATAGGTTTCGTTCTCGGGGCCCAGATTGAGGGGAGAACAGGGATTGAGACTCGCACCGTGGTGATGGGGCATCTCCTGAGGGGAGGCTCTCCAACACCCTTCGATAGAGTATTGGCAACAAGGCTGGGCACCAAAGCAGTCGACATGATAAAGAATAAGCAATTCGGGTATATGGTCGGAGTCAAAGGTAACTCTCTCGTCAAAGTTCCCCTGGAGGACGTAGCCACGGGGCCAAGAACAGTTCCATTGGATGACCCGCTCATACAGGCTGCCCGTGCCGTGGGTACCTGCTTTGGCAACTGATGATCTTCCCATTGTTGCGCCTGAAAAATATGTAGTTTAAGCAGCCAGTAGGGACAGACCTTCAGGTCTGTCCGAGGTCTGAAACCAGGGGCAATGGAGGCAAGTGGCCGAGCCTCATTTGTTTCGCAATATCGACCTTCTCCAATGAAATCTCTCGACTGTGAACCCTTCCGGAGCACAAGGAGATAAGGTGGGATTTTGAAACAGAGGCTCTCCTTCTATAGGATAGGGCGAGGCTTTTCGGGCCGTCTCCCATATTCTCGTTCCAGGGACGGGTGAGAACTCAGACAGGTAAGGCCTGGCTCCAGCTTCCTTAACCTTTCTCATGGACTCTTCAACTTCTTCCCTGGTCTGTCCAGGAAGCCCTGAAAGCAAATAGACACCTATTTCAGAACTCCGAAAACCGGCATTCCCCAGAGCTGAAATGGCCTGTAAAAGTTCTTCATAAGATGTCTTACGGTCTATCACCCGCTCGCTAACTGATTCGACAGTTTCCAGCCCTAACCTTATTGTCTTGAACCCGGAATTCTTAAGCACCTTAGCTACCTCTGAAGTAATCCCCCTTGTATGGAGCCCATTGGGAACATGGAATTGAATATCCAGGCCACTCTGGCCAATCTTTTCCATAAGAGGGATAAAATGAGACTGGGTACAGACAAGCAGTGCATCATCATAGAAAGCTATATCTTTCAGGCCCATGGTCCTGTGCATCCAAAGGAGTTCCTCAAAGCAACCTCCATAGCTCTTCTGTCTGAAACAAGGGCTAAGTACACTGGAAGCGCAGTAGCTACAATCAAAAGGGCAGCCTTCAGATGTTGCGAGGATGCCATATCCGGGATTGGCTGCCAGATCAATAGCAGGGTGGCAATCCATTACAGGATCTTCGCTTTCCTGGACAACTATGGGTACGTAGCGAGCTACCAGTTGAAAGAAATCCCTCCCGACCTTCCCCCGATAAACATGATCAGCACCAGAAAACCTCCTTGCATGATCGTGGCATAAGGTAGCATAGATTCCCCCGAGAATAATCGGCGTATCCGGAAGGTGCTCACGCACAATTTCGATGACGCGGAATGCCCCAGGGTACCAATAGGTCATAATCGCAGTAACAAGAACCACATCCGGTTTGGGAGAAGATCCTAGATCTTGCAGAAAAGCCTGCTCAGAGATTCCATAACGGCTGTACCTTCTCGGTATACCCTTAAGAGCCTCCGGCTTCGGGATCTCCTGCTTTGCAAAGTGACCTGTTCCATACTTCTTTCCCTTGCTTATGTCCAGGCAGTCAATGAGAGTTACCTCTACCCCTTTCTCCCTTAGACTTCCGGCGATATACAGAAGTCCCAGCGGTTTGGCCCAAAAATCGAAGGCCGCAAAATCATATATCCACGGATTGATGAGTAACATTCGAGGTACTGCCACTGTTCGGCTACCTTTCCTTGCTCCCCATACTTTGGGAGGGCATTACAGTTGAATTTTATCATGTCCCACTGAACAACGAGGTGGGCCATTTGAGGGGGGGCATGAGCGCCATCTTGACAAGAAGCATGCCAGGGAGCAGTATTTCGGGGGGGAATTCGCATGAAAATCATCAAGGGTGCTGTCCGACAGCAAGCCATCATACATGTCCTATCTTAGAGTTCTGCGAGGCATCTTGAGTCCATCCGGTAAATTTGTCCACTTTGTCCACTTTGTCCACTTTGTCCCAAGAGCTGTCATAGTCATCTTACTTCTGACAGCGGTCGTATCCATCGTCGTTGTGAGAAATACCTCTCTCCCTGCAGTGGCAGTGCAGGAAGAGATGCTTCAGCCAGGTGACATCCTCTTCGTTGATATCTACAAGGGGTGGAGTCAGCCCGGATACTGGGACCACCTGGCGCTCTATGTAGGGGAGCAACCCTACGCGGGAGTGATAGAAGCCACCTATAATCTTGGGGTTTACTACACGCCCCTGCCGGTATTCCTTGAGCGAGACCAGCCCGTGGATATCACTGTCAGAAGGCTCAAGGATATCCCTGGTCGTGAGGAGATAATCCAGAAGGCTATCGACTATGCAATGGCCCAGGTAGGCAAGCCGTTTGACTTCACAGCCACTGCTACCGTACCGCTTAAGGTCAACGAGGAGAATCTACACTGTGCAGAGGTGATATGGAGGGCCTACCTGGCGGCAGGGATAGATCTCGACAGCAATGACGGGCTATTCCTGTTTCCTGACGATATCTACTACAGCCCGAAGCTCGGGCCAATCTAAGCGCAAAGGCCTCAGCTATCGACCGACTAGGCCTTGAGTTTAATTTCGGGATGGCGTGCTGCAATCATCTTACGCATCCCCTCCCGCCATTTCACCTGGCAATCCCCGGCCAGCTCCCTGCGGCGGGTATTGTCGCTCACTATTACTTTGGCAGCCAGCGGGTCATCGGCGGCGGGCTGAAACTCGGGTTTCAGTCCTGCGATCTCTGCCATGTAAGTGCAATAGGTCTGCACATCCACGGCATCGTCCCCTCCCCAATTAACGATGGTGGCGGGCACGCTCGCTGCGGCAAGCAATCCGCCAACCTGGTTATTGATGTCATCCTGGTGAATAGGACTGCAGATCGAAGCACGATTCGGCTGGACCGGCACCGGCATACCGGCGAGCATCCACTCGAATTGCCAGGGGGGCAGCCCTCCGTATACCCCGTAGTACACGTTCATCCGCGCGATGGTGGTGGGGAGACCCAGTTGACGCGCCGTCGATCTCGCTACCGCTTCCTGCGCCGTCTTCGATATGGCATACGTGGGACAATGCATCGATTTATCCCCGCCGAGAGGGTCGGTCTCTTTGACCGGGTGGTGAGGATCTTTCGGCAGCTCATAGACTGCGCAACTCGACATTACGAGGACGCCGCGTGCCCTGCGGCAATGGCTCATCAGAAGGCCGGTTCCCTCGGCATTAACGCGCAGGGCCTGATCGAAGTCCGGGGCGCTTTCCTGATAAACGGCAAAGTGAATCACGTAGGTAAAGTCATCCGGCAGTCCGTGAAAATCCGGGGCTGCCAGGTCCAAGGCACGCGTGGTGACTCCCATTGCCTCCAACTGTTGCCGCTTGGTCTCGTCCCTGAAGCGTGCGAGCCCCCAAACCTGATTATTCTTCGCCAGATATGAAGCCAGGGGAAAGCCGATCTGCCCTGTTAGCCCAGCGAACAAGATCTTCTCATTTCGAAGCGCCTTCATCTCTTCATTCCTCCATTATCTACTCGACTCTCGGATGCAAGCGCCCCTCCCATATCCAGGCAACATTCCTTTCATGGGTGTACATTATATACTCTCCGGCGAGGGGCAGGCCAACCGCCAGGGAGCGAATTCGCAGCTCCATTTTGGGCAACCATAACCTAAGAAGTGGTATAACTATTGTAGGCAGGTCAAAGTAATGGACATTCTATCTAAGCTGCACTCCAGGTCAAGGTTGATGGGAAAGAACATCAGGGTGGACGCATGTCAACTGATCAAGTTCAAGGACGGCAAGTGGCTTGTGAAAATGCAGTTCACGCCGGAAATATACAACGAGGGAACCGCCTTGACTGTGATTACCGATGCCTGGACTACCCTCGAATGGAAGATCGGAACCGGCGATAGTAAGCACGTGAGGCTGGATGACGTGAAGATGATAGACATTAGAACCAGCAACATGCCATTTTCACTGAAAGGCAGGGAGATAGACGCGGGCAAACAATTGGATAATTGCGACCATCTTCTCTTCGAATCTGCGATGTTTGAACCCGAGGACGACAGGCCGCCAACGGATACTGCCATGCAGGCCGAACTTGTCGTTCGCTACACTCGACATGCACGGCCATTGAAATTCGGATTTCAGACCAGCATTAAGGCCGATGTTTCTGACTAGCCTCAGAGCCACGTCATTTGAGGCAGTTATGAGCACTTCGGCGTTTCAGACACAATAGTCATATCACGCGTGTAGCACTGGATGCGTTTCGGGAAGCAACTGAGGACACTGGCGGTAGTGAAGAAAGACGCAACATGTGCTATGCTATTCAACGAACTGGAGGAGGTTCCACCAAGGTTCTGTGTTCATCACCTTTGAGCAACTCAACTCGATCACTAAATGGAATTCGAGGGTATAGTCAATGGCGAAGATAAACCCTCAGAGGATCAGTGGCAATTGGACTGAAGGCTTCGTCCTGGATGTCCACACTCTCAGCAGCACTTTTCTTGGCTATGACGAGTTTGGGCACGAGAGATTCGACACAAAGCGGAGTGAACTAGGGGAATTGCTCTTTAGACTGAAATCCAGGGCTGACGAGTCAGCTCTGGATGACATATTGCAAACTGTTGTAGAATACCTGACGAAAAGCTGGCAGATCGTCGCGTCATTGGATTTGATTATTCCGATGCCTCCCTCCAACATCTCCAGGCTCAGCCAGCCTGTGATGAAGTTGGCAAGAGGAGTCAGTTCTCGGACAGGGGTCCCCATCTCGCAAGATGCACTAGTGAAAATCAAAGAGACTCCCCAGCTCAAGAATGTCTATGACTACCATGAAAGGACAGAACTGCTCAAGGATGCTTTTAGAGCTGAAAGGTCACTAGTGCAAGGAAAATCCCTGTTGCTCTTAGACGATCTCTACAGATCTGGAGCCACCATGAATGAGGCTTCTCGAGTCCTTCGAGAGACGGGGAATGCCAAGATGGTATATGTTCTCGCTCTAACAAAGACGAGGAGCATTAGATGACAAAGGTGTTTATAGGCGGATCGAGAAGACTATCGACTTTGAGCCCTCGTGTCAGGACAAAGCTGAACAGTATTATTCACAAGCGGTACATGATCCTTGTGGGAGATGCAAACGGAGCCGACAAATCCGTCCAGAGGTACCTCACTGACAAGCACTACAATAACGTCATGGTGTTCTGCATGGCCAATGGGTGTAGGAACAATCTTGGCCAATGGGAGACAAGGCGCGTTGAAGTCTCCGCTAGTATCAAAGGCATTGACTTCTACTCCGCCAAGGATCTCGAAATGGTAAAAGAGGCGGACTACGGATTCATGCTATGGGACGGCAAGAGCCGAGGGACTCTTCTGAACATCGTTCGCCTGTTGGAAAGGGACAAGAAAACGTTGGTATATGTTTCGCCTAAGCGGACGTTCTTGACTTTGACCACCCCTGCTGATGTCGAAGGTCTTTTGGCCAAATGTGATGAAGAGCAGCTTGACTTGTTTGGGAACAGGACAGGCATGTCGCAAACGCCGAAGAAGAGAACGACTCAGCATCAATTAAATCTGACCCGTTGACAGCTTCTAGCCCTTTGATCAACCCCAACGGTCTCATGGATTGGCAAGCTAGTCGGTCCCATTTGGTTTTTGTTGACAATTCCATCAATTTGATCTCTCGCTTTAACTCTTTTCAACCAAAAGAGGACGATATCCCGCACATCATTAGCTTGACATTCTCCCTGACTTCGTCATAAGATTCGCAGCCGCAGCTGTTTGCCCCGCACAAGACGGTGACAGGTCTGATAGTCAAGTCCTCCACACGTTTGAATACCTTAGAATTCTCCAGTGAAACTGAATTCAGCGTTTTGTCAATTCTCCTTTGCCGAATGGTGCTTGTCATGGCACCAAGTACAAGTGTCAGCACCACCGGCCGGCACAAAAGAGAGCAGCTCTATGGTGCGACTCCATTCCTTGTCATTCATGTACAGATTGGTATATGGATCCTGGATTATCCTGAGACCTTCCTGATCGAATGTATTCTTGCCTTTGACTGGCAAGAGATACAGATAGTACTTCTCCCCATCAAGCATGGATTTCCTCATTTCATTTCGGGTCCACATGAAGCTGTACCTAGAAGGCGAAACTGCTTTTACCTCAATCAGCCTTGGCGTAGCAGTAGCAGAATCAGCGCACTTCCAGTTGAAGCTCATTATGTCATAGCCAGCGCTCACATCCTTCAGGGCGATATGCTCAATTCGAGACGCTAGGTCTGGGAATTGAGATAGTCTTTGTTTTTCATACTCAATAACTTGCAGTTCTGCTGCTCTCCCGATTTCCTCCCTGCGGTTCTGTACGGACTGGAACTGAGCCAACGACAGTCCGCGGGTAGAGTGAGCCTCGAGGTACTCCTGAAAAGCATCATAGTCCACCGCATATCTCACTTCAACGGGGTCTGCGTAGAGGAAGTCAAGATCAATGAGCAGGTTCCTCAAACCACTGTATTCAAGATTCTGAGAACTGGTCGGGGTGAATTCGTATCGGCCATCTCTAAGCTGGAAATGGGCCAGAAACTCGCGCACATAGTCGTGAAGGCCAGACTCCCGTCAAAGAAGATGTGTCCGCATGAAAGTCCTTACAACTTCTTCGCGCCTCTGCGACTGCCTCAAGTGAGCCAGGAGCGCTTCATAGTCTCCTATTGGTACTATCTCGTTGTGCTTCAGCGCAATCAGGTTCAACTCGCGCAGGAACTCGAGTGTCTCTGAGAAGTTCGGCGACTGCCTGATGTACTTCGCCCTTATGAACTCCATCTCCATGAACGACGAGTCCATAATGGCCTCACATAGGTCCAGTATCTGCTTCGTGGCAACCTTGTCGAATCTAAACATCACTGCCCGCCAAATAGCCGTTTGTATGCCTGTAGTTCATCATCCCCGGCAAACATATCCATAGAGTATATGGCATAGTCATCATCGATCAGAGAATACATCCTCTTGGCCTTTCTCTCCAAGTTGTCTGCTATGTCTTGCTCAATTGTGTTGCTATACCGCAGGAAGTGATAATTGGCTTGTCTGTGCTCGGAGCCACCGACACGGTGTATTCTGTCCAAGGACTGTAGATACTGAGCACAGTTGTAGCTGAGATCATAATACACGGCATGGAAACATGTTGTGTGCAGCGAAATTGACTCGGCACAAGCGGCCGGATTCGCAACCAGAATGTCCAGCCCACTGTCGGTATCCAAGAATTCAGCACGAATTGTCTCCCTTGTCTGTTCTTCATGAATCGATGTCTGTTCCGTCGGTGTCGCACCATAGATTAGTTTGCAGTAGAAGCCAGCTTCGGTGAGATGCGTGACCAACAGCTTGAGCGTGCCTATGAAGTGAGCCCAGATTACCACTTTCTGCTTCTGACTCTGCAATTCCCGCACCAACTGAGTTAGACAGGAAAGCTTGGCAGGCGTTTCCAAAGCATCATAGTCGCGAATGATCGTACTTAAATCTGGCTCATCGTCAATGAGACTCTCTGAGTACTCCTCCAAAGCAAACGAGAGGAGCTTTGGATATGACACACATTGCCTCAGTCGGGTGACCCTTCCCCGCCGCAGTCTGTCAATCACGTCTATGTTCTTGAGATAGTCCGCCTTTGAGTAGCGCCTTATCTTGGTTTCTATGGCGTCATAGACCTTCCGCTCAAGTATGTTCATAGATAACAGAAGAGGCTCGTGAAATTTCGGGGGCATGAGACCCAGGTCAGACTTCCTTACGCGATACGAGAATGGACCGATGTTACTAGTCAACAACTGCCTTGCAGATTGCATATCATCGTTTCGCTCGTAGATCTGTATTCGTTGCTTTGCCTCTTGGTCCAGAGGTGTGTGGTCTGGCCACAGAAAGTCAAACATGTTAAAGACATCCATGTAGCTTCTGGGAATCGGCGTGCCCGTGAGAACACACCTGAACTTTGCATGTTTGGATATACTCAGTACTGCATCTGCCCACTCGCCACCCAGCTGCTTCATATAGTGAGCCTCGTCTACCACCAAGAATGCATTGACTCCGTTCTGGTCCAGAAACGCTGCAACTTCGTTGTGATCATTGAGTAGAGTCTGATAAGTTGTGAGATACAGTTCCCCCTTTTGGGAAGCAGGGCGGTAATATTCGCCCAGCCTCTGCCGTTGTTCACCTCCCGCAAGGATCCTGGTATCCGGCTTGCGGCCGAGTGTGAGAGAGAACTCGCTTCTCCAAGGCCCAAAGCATGCGGGAGGGCCCACCACATACAGCATGTTGACTTCGGACTGCATTCTGAGTCTCTCGTATACAGTCAGAACCACCGAGGTCTTGCCACTCCCTGGTACAGAGAAGTTGGCCCCGTTGCGGACAAGATAGAGGTGGAATGCTGCTTTCAGCTGATGACTCTTCAGTTTTCTGCAGATGAAGTTGTTGACAAACGATGCAAACTCATCGAACAACGCTTGGTCAAAAGTGCCCTCTTTGTAGCGTCTTCCTGAGGCTCTTATTGCTTGCCAAGTATCAATGGCCGAGGTTACCTTTGACAGGTAATCCGCGCAGGACGGAGTCAGAGACTGGGAGACTCCTTCTTTGTCAAAGTATCTTAGGACTTTCAGCAGCACCGTGTCGATCTGATCAGAAGATAGTGTATAGGTGTCGGTTATGGAGACGTTTGTGAATCCCCAGAAGCGTATCTGGCTGATCTGGTTGGGCTTGAGCTTTGCCTGAACTGCATGTAGACTCAGGACGCCGTCTTTGAGATCTACCACTATCATCTGTCAACACAACCTAGCTCTTTGGTTTGTGATCCAGTTGCTTGACCACCTTCTGGCACTGGTACAATTCTTTTTCGAGATCAATGGCGCGCTGTCGGATTTCCACAACAAGTTTTCGAGCCCTGTCCAGGTCATTTGTTGCTAGAGCTTCTGGATCCATGTCCTCGTGATTGAGCTTGCCAAGAGCTGCTTGAAGGAGAGTCAGTGGAGTCTCCTGGCCTTTCGTGTGTTGGTAGCACTTCTGCGCTTTCTTGACGTGTTTTGTTATCCTAGCAACATGTTTGGCTCCCCATATCTTGTCTATTCTGCGTTCATCGTATTCTTTGCCGTTCTCGTCGAACCTCTCCTCTTTTGTCAAATCCAACTCAACATCTGCTAGCTTGAGGATCTCCCTCTTTGCATCCTCATTTGCCAGCATCTTTGGCAGATCTCTCATGATCTTGTGGAGCTTAGGCAGGTCCGGCAATTCCCTTCTGCGTATGATCTTGAAGGCAGCGACTTCAACCTTGCCAACCTCGTCTTCGGCAACACCTAGCTTCACACGTTTCTTGTCATCCTCGAGTTTCTGATAGACAAAAGTGTAGTAGTCTAAGAATGCCTGCCAACGGCCTTCCGGATCACCCAGGCCTGTAGATACGGTGCTGTATAGTCCATTTCTGCCAAGTTGCTCCAAGTATCGGTCAACACACTCCAGTGGTTTGAGGTACTCCTTTTCAACTTTCTGGACTTCCTCCCTGAACTTCTTGTCGTTCAAACCTGCATAGATCGGGTCATCCCTCAGTTGTTGCTCTAGTGACATCCCGAAGGCAATCTTCCGACGCATTGAAAGGGCTCTGTCGAATGCATAGTACTCGGCCTTCGCTTCGCTCTGGAGCTGGTAGCGGTTCTCGATCTGCTCGATCTCCAACAGGGTAGGTGGTCCACCTTCACCCTCTGCATCCTTACCAGGAAGTATGACCACTCTCATGTCCTGGAATCTCGGATCTGCTGGATGCTTCTTGCGAAGGATCTTGAGAGCCATCAATCTCCGATTGCCATTTATAAGAAACCCATCGGAGGTTATGATAGCCGCTTCTCTCTGGCCCTCGTATTCCATCGAGCTGAGCAATTCCTCCGTCTTTTCTTTGTCTTTCTCCTTGAGAAAACCCTCAATCAAATGCTGAGCTGTGGCACTCGTTTCGACGAGCAATCCGTGTGCCTTTTGATAATTCAAAACATCCGACGAGATTCGCCCGTTGTCCTTCCTGTAGCGAAGTAGGTCAATCGGCACGTAGTAGATATCTCGCTCCTTTCCGTCTCTACGGTCCGTTCTGAAGTCAATCACATCCTTTGCGGGCTTCGGACCTTGCCTTTTCTTTGCCTGAATTTCTGCCGCGAAATCAGTGATTATTTCTCTGGGAATGGGCATGGTTAGCTTGTTCATGGATTCCTCCCGTATTCTTCGTGGTGGCTAATGGGTTCGTAGAACCGACTCGGTCCATCCTGCAGTGATTGACGGCCGGTGTCTTCAGCTGCGTAGTGCAATTCAGGATTATCTTTGGCCACACCAATTGAACACTCGTTACACCCAAGCCAAGGGTTGATGTTCTCTCAAGAACATAGCATGGGCGATACCAATGAGTCAATGTCCGGTAGCTGAGCAGTATCGTCTGTCCAGCGCCAGGCTACTCAATAGAGAATCCTTTGCCTCATTGGCCGAAAATGATAGACTATGGGCAGAGATAAGCAGGGGCCGCTATGCTCGAACTTGACAAGATCTATCAAGGTGACTGCCTCGAAATACTTAGGACGCTTCCTGATGCTTCCTTTGACCTGATCTTCACATCCCCGCCTTACGCTCACAATCGAAGGTCAACTTACCAAGGAGTTGCCATGACTCGCTATGTCGAATGGTTTGTTCCAATATCGTTGGAGCTTAAGCGCGTTCTCAAGCCTGATGGCTCATTCGTCTTGAACATCAAAGAGCGCGCAGTCAATGGGGAACGTCAAACATACGTGCTGGAGTTAATCCTGGCCATGAAAGGCCAAGATTGGCTTTGGACTGAAGAGTATATCTGGCACAAGAAGAACTGCTATCCTGGTCGATGGCCCAATAGATTCAGGGATGCCTGGGAGCGTTGTCTGCATTTCACCAAGCAGAAGCGTTTCAAAATGCACCAAGAAGCTGTGATGGTACCTATAGGGAGCTGGGCTGAGAAGCGATTGCCGCGGTTAACCAATGTAGATCGTATCAGAGACGAATCACGTGTTGGCAGCGGTTTTGGCAAGAATGTGTCCAATTGGCTGGGCAGGGATAACGTATACCCAACAAATGTGCTCCATCTTGCCACTGAGTGCTCCAACAGAGGACATAGTGCGTCGTTTCCCGCGACTCTGCCGACTTGGTTTATCAAGCTTTTCACTCGCGAAGGAGAGTTAGTTCTTGATCCATTCATCGGATCAGGGACGACTGCAATGGCCTGCATCAACCTGCGAAGACACTACGTTGGAATCGAATATATGCAAAGCTACTATGCCCTAGCGGTCAAGGCAACCGAAAAGGCAAAGAACGGGGGCCAACGGTAGTGAGAACGCCTTTGCATCCAGCACTCATTGACCCCCCGCAAGCTCATTCCAAGTACTGGTGACCCTGGGTTTCTTCTGCGAGGTAGTGGGTATGTCTTCATGATGCCGTCACGACTCACTAGTCGTTTTATTGAGCCGCCTATCCGATTTACTTCTCTCCCAGCAACATTCTCCAATTGGCTAGAGGGGAAGAGGGATATCATCCCATATAACCTTGCGTTGTCCTAATGGACGTTTGACGTGCCCCCTGGGAAACTGACCCAGTGTCAGTGCAAGCCTTAATCAGGGTTGTGACTACACCAGACTAAAGGCAAAGCTGTGGGTTCTTCCTATCGTGACCTCACCTCCATCATAGGTGATTCGAACCAGTGCTAGGCTGATAAGCTGAAAGCCAGTTCAAAGGTTCTGCGTATTGTACGGTGAAGCCCACCATACAAGACTCGAACCCCCGACGCCCTGATTAAAAGATACAGACCCTTCGTCCCGCCCAGTACCTCAGAATAACACGAAATGCCATTGTCCTCGGAGCTAGTGTAGTTTTTCAGAAAAGACTTAACAATAGAATCCAGAAGGAATATACAATGGATTCCATGTCAAGCACGGAATGACATATTGTATAGGTATTTCGATGACACTACACTCGAGGTCAAATGGGATAGTAGATGGTGAGCCGCGGGGGATTCGGACCCCCGACGCCCTGATTAAAAGTCAGGTGCTCTACCCCTGAGCTAGCGGCCCACAGCTATCTATTCTACCGTATTCCTCAGGGAATTGTCTGCCCCCCCAGTCTTGGGGGCAACTAAAGATGGGGGACAGTCTCGCTCACGAAGTTTGACAGTGGCAGCGTGTAGCACGTAAAATTCTCATTTAGTCTGAGTGAAACCCGCATCATCTCCGGATCACAGTCAAGCAGGGATACTGAAGGAGGATAGTTCATGGAGTATACCGACCTCATCGTCGAAAAGAAGAATGGGGCAGTCTGGATCACCTTGAACCGGCCGAAGGCGCTGAATGCCCTGGCACCTGATACCCACAGGCAATTGCAGCACGCCTTACTCGAAATTGACAAGGACCCCGAGGCACGTGTGGTAGTCATCACCGGTGCCGGCAGGGCCTTCTGTGCCGGCGGAGACCTGAAGTGGATAAGCTCTCATAAGGGCGATCCCATTACCATAGCGGCCTATGGCCAGCAGTTTCATGATACGTTCTATATTATTGAGCACATGACCAAAGTAGTGATTGCCATGGTGAACGGTCTGTGTTACGCCGGCGGCATTGAACTGATGGAAGCCTGTGACCTGGCTTACGCTGCTGAAGACATCTCGCTGGGAGACCAGCACGCTACCTACGGTCTCATACCCAGCGGCGGCGGATCACAGAGGCTGCCCCGCCTCATCCCGTTGAGGAAGGCCAAGGAGCTTCTGTTTACCGGTGAATGGCTCACAGCCAAAACGGCAGAGGATTTGGGACTGATAAATAAGGCAGTGCCGGCTGATAAACTGCTGGAGACGGTCAATGAGGTGGTGAACAAGATGCTGGCGCGAAGCCCCATGGCCTCGAAATGGATCAAATACTCCGTGAACCGGGGCATGCAGGTCGATCTGTATACCGGCCTGGAAATCGAAAAAGCGGCTTCGATGGCCCACTTCCAGACGCAGGACTCCAGGGAAGGCATCTCTGCCTTCATGGAGAAGCGAAAGCCCAACTTCCCGGGGAAATAAGGCTTGGCAAGAGAGCGACAAGAACAGACGAGGAGGGCAATTAATGGAGTATACGCATATCATCGTTGAGAAAAAGGACGGCATAGGCAAGATCATCATAAACCGTCCGGACGCGCTGAATTCCCTGCATCCGGACACCCATACGCAGATGCAGCACGCGTTGCGGGCGCTGGACACTGACCCCGAAGTGAGGGTGATCATCCTGACCGGCACCGGCAGAGCCTTCTCTTCAGGCGCAGACCTGAAACACATCGCCAGCGTCGCCGATAAACCGGCGGAAATAGTGGCCTACGGCCGCATGTTCGATGCGACTACCTACCTCATTGAACACATGGCCAAGGTGGTCATCGCCATGGTCAACGGCCTTTGTCTGGCCGGCGGCATCGAAGTGATGGAGGCCTGCGACCTGGCCTACGCCTCCGAGGACGCCAGAATCGGCGACCAGCACGCCAACTTCGGCCTCATCCCCACCGGCGGCGGATCACAGCGGTTGCCCCGGCTGATTCCATTGAGAAAAGCCAAGGAGCTTCTGTTCACCGGCGACTGGCTCAGCGCCAAGGAAGCTGAGAAATGGGGGCTGGTAAACAAGGCCGTCCCCGCCGATAAGCTTGAAGCCACCGTCATGGAGGTGGCCAACAAGCTGAAGGAAAGAAGCCCGATGGCCTCGAAATTCATCAAATACTCCGTCAACCGCGGTATGCAGGTTGATCTGTATACCGGCGTGGAACTGGAGAAGGCCGCTTCCATGGCCCACTTCCAGACGCAGGACTCCAAGGAAGGTATCTCCGCCTTCATGGAGAAGAGAAAACCTAACTTCCCTGGAAAATGACATTGACAGCTACAATTCCGGCTGATTGAGTTCATTAAGTCCCTTTCCCCAACCAGGGAAGGGGACTTATGATATCGGCTGAGAGAGGAATATATGTTCAAACCGGTTGGCAGTAAGGTGAGCTTCCCCAAGGTGGAGGAGCACATCCTGGATTTCTGGAAGCAAAACGGCATCTTTGAAAAGAGCGCCGAGCTCCATAAGGACGGCCCGCAGTTTACCCTCTACGATGGGCCTCCTACTGTCAACGGCAACCCGGGCATTCATCATGTCCTCTCCCGCATCTACAAGGACGTCATCCCCCGCTACAAGACAATGAAGGGATTCCGCACCTTCCGCAAGGCAGGCTGGGATACCCACGGCCTGCCTGTCGAGCTGGAGATAGAGAAGGAACTGCGCTTCAACAATAAGGCCCAGATCGAGCAGTTCGGGATCGATAAGTTCAACGTTCGCTGCCGTGAAAGCGTCCTGCGCTACCTCAAGCGCTGGGAGGAACTCACCGAGCGAATAGGCTTCTGGCTGGACGTGAAACATCCCTACATCACCTTTGACAACACCTACGTTGAGTCCCTCTGGTGGATCATAAAGACGCTCTGGGACAAGGGCCTGGTCTACCAGGGCTACCGGGTAACGCCCCACTGCCCCCGCTGCGGCACCTCCCTCAGTTCCCACGAGGTAGCCCTGGGCTACAAGGATGCTGAAGACCCATCAATCTTTATCCGCTTTCGGCTGAGCAGTGACGCACAAAACAACGATGCCATGAATGCCCTGCAAAAACTGGGGTGGGACTTTCAGAAAGGCAAGTGGGCCGGGGAAGCACCCTGCGTACTGGCCTGGACCACCACACCCTGGACACTGACAGGCAACGTCGCCCTGGCGGCAGCCCCGGATGAGACCTATGTTCTGGTCAAGGCTCGAAACCAGCAGGGAACCACAGAAAGGCTTGTCCTTGCCAGGGCTCTCCTTGACCCGGCTTTGGGCACCGGGAGCTGGGAGATACTGGAGGAGTTCGCCGGCAGGGACCTGGACGGGCTTTTCTACGACCGCCTCTATGAGCCCAAGGCCGAGTTTGTGGCCCCCGGTGAGAAACTGCCGGCACACAGCCGCGTCGTCGCCGCTGACTTCGTCTCCGTCACCGATGGCACTGGCATTGTGCACATTGCCCCTGCCTTCGGAGAAGAGGACTTCGACCTGGGCAAGTCCCGTAGATTGCCTATGGTGCAGAGCGTCGATCTGGACGGCAAAATGATTCCCAACAACAAGGCCTGGGATGGCAAATTCGTCAAGAAAGCCGACCCCATGATCATGGAGGACCTGGAACAGCGCGGCCTCCTGCATCACCGGACCACCGTGGTGCACACCTATCCCTTCTGCTGGCGCTGCGATACCCCACTCCTCTACTACACCAAGCCATCATGGTATATCAAAACGACGGCCCTGAAGGACAAGCTCATCCAGGGCAACCGCGACATCAACTGGTACCCCGAATATATCAAGGAAGGCCGCTTTGGCGACTGGCTGGAGAACAATGTCGACTGGGCCTTCTCCCGCGAAAGATACTGGGGAACCCCGCTGCCTATCTGGCGCTGCGAGCAGCACGCAGATCACCTCGAATGTATCGGCAGCATCGAGGCCTTGAAAAACCAGCCAGGCCTGGAAGGGCTGGCCGAGCCCCTCGACCTGCACCGTCCCCACGTGGACGGGATCACCTTCCGCTGCCGCCAGTGCGGGGGCACCATGAGGCGGCTGCCCGAAGTCCTCGATGCCTGGTTTGACTCGGGAGCCATGCCGTATGCCCAGTTCCACTATCCCTTCGAGAACGTAGAGGAGTTCGAGAGCCACTTTCCTGCCGACTACATCTGCGAGGCCATCGACCAGACGAGGGGCTGGTTCTATACCCTCCACGCTTTATCCATCCTGCTGAAAGACAAACCTTGCTTCAAGAATGCCATCTGCCTGGGGCATATCCTTGACGCCAAAGGCGAGAAGATGAGCAAGACCAAGGGAAACGTGGTTGACCCGTGGAAGATCATCAATAACCAGGGGGCAGATGCCCTGCGCTGGTACATGTTCACCTGCACCCCGCCGGGCAATGTGAAGCGGTTTTCCGCCGAGCTGGTTACCGAAGCCATGCGGAAATTCCTCTCTACTCTATGGAACACCTACTCCTTCTTTGTCATCTATGCCAATATCGACAGCTTCGACCCAACTGCAGCCGCCCCACCCTCATCCGGTTCCGACCTGGACAGATGGATCGTCTCCGAGCTCAACCAGCTCGTCGACCAGGTGGATAAAGCATTCGATAACTATGATCCCACCGAAGCGGGGAGAAGAATCGAGGAGTTCGTCGACTACCTCTCCAACTGGTATGTCAGGAGAAGCCGGCGGCGTTTCTGGAAGAGCGAGAACGACGCTGAAAAGCTGGCGGCTTATTTCGCCCTCTATCAATGCCTGGTCACCCTGTCCAAGCTTCTGGCACCGCTCACACCCTTCATTGCCGAGGAGCTCTACCAGAATCTGGTGAGATCGGTTGACCCCGGAGCGCCGGAGAGCGTGCACCTGTGTGACTTCCCCGCAGCCGACCTGTCCAGGGTCGATGGCAAGCTTTCCACTGATACCCGCCTGGCCATGAAGATCTGCAGCCTGGGACGGGCTGCCCGGAGTAAAGCTGGCATCAAGGTACGTCAGCCCATAGCCATGGTGGTCATCAAGACCAGATCAAAGGGCGAAAGACAAAGCCTGGAAGGCCTTGCTTCCCAGGTGCTGGAAGAGCTCAATGTCAAGGGACTGGAATTCGTAGAGCAGGAAAGCGACCTCACCGGCCAGCCGGGCTACTGCCTGGTCGAAGAAGGAGGCTATACAGTCGGGGTGACCACCGATATTCCCCCTGAGCTCATCGATGAGGGGATAGCCCGGGAGATAGTGCATCGGCTGCAGACCATGCGCCGCACTGCTGGCTTCGAAATTGCCGACTACATCATCACCTACTACCAGGCAGAGCCGCCTCTTCAGAAAGCCATTGAGAACCTCTCCTCGTATATCAAACAGGAGACGCTCTCCAACCAACTGATCTGCGCTGCGCCGGCAGAAGGCTCTCACACCGAAAGCCACCGCATCGATAGCCACACCATCACGCTGGGCGTGAAAAGGGTAGTCGGAACGCCGCCCAGGCCAAACTGAGCAAACAACTTTCGATTTGCAGAAGGTGATAAGGGATGGAGTTCTTCGTAGCAATTCTTGCATTTCTGTCTATTCCACTGGGTTCGGCTCGATGCTGTATCTGTTCATCATCGAGGCCACCTCAGATAACAATGAGTCCGATGTGGCCTGAAGAACTTCAAACTGTCCTCAAAAGTGTTGCCAATGAGGACGCAAGTATTGGCTCACGTTGCAGATAGCCCTGGCAGCCCGTTCAATGCTGGGGAAAACAGGGACGCCAGCGCTGATAAACCCCTGCTCGATCTCCCGACGGCGCACTTCCGCCGGCCCTGGAGGCAGCACCAGCACCATCGGCTTATTCCGTTTCCGGTTGAAATCAAGGATGACGCCGTTGACGGCATCCGTTACTTGCCTGGGATAGTAGTCCAGAATGACTCCGGCATTCTCATAGACCAGGATCAGATCGATCTGGGGCTCGCCGGCCACCAGTTCCATAGCCCGCTGCACCGCTGGCGGAACGCTCTGGCACTGGCTCATGTCCACCGGATTGCCCAGCACGCTGCCCACCTGCCCGATCAGGTCCACAAGTTCCCTGCCGGTCTGACTCCTCAAGGGGGGCACTTCGATCCCGGCAGCAGCACACACATCGGATATTAAGACCGCCTCCCCACCCCCTCCATCCGTAAGGCCGCAAATCACGCCAAGGTTGTTCCTCCGCAACCGCCCGAACCTGTCCAGCAGCAAGAGGGTATCGGCCATCTCGTCAAGGCCCTGCACTTCAATGGCTCCGGCCTGCCGCAAGGCACCCGACCACACGTTAGCAGAAGCTGCCAGCGCGCCGGTGTGGGAGGCTGCCGCCCTGATGCCTGCCGGACTGCTGCCTCCTTTCCACACCACTATGGGTTTCTCCTTCGCCGCAGCGCGCATCACTTCAAACAGGCGGAGGCTGTCCTTTGGTCCCTCCAGATAAAGCCCGATAGTCTTGATCTCAGGATCAAGAGCCAGATACTCCATAAAATCAGCGGCACCAAGATCGGAGCCGTTGCCCAGGCTGATGCCCTTGCCAAACCCCAGGCTGTGCGTCATGCCGTACTCCAGGATCTTGCCCATGTTCCCGCCGCTCTGGAAGATGAGGCCTATAGAGCCCGGGGGAGCCATGACGTTGAACGGCCCGTACGACATGCCATGCCCCGGATTGTACACACCGAAGCAGTTGGGGCCGATGATCCGGAACCCACCCTCCCTTGCTATCTGCACCATCTCCTTTTCCACGGCTGCCCATTCCGGCTCGCCTGCCTCCGAAAATCCGGCAGTATAGAAATAGATAACCTGAATCCTTTTGTGAGCACACTCCCAGAGAATATCGAGCACAGACGAACGGGGGGTACAGACAATCACCAGGTCAACCGGCCCCGGGATGGAACTCAGGCTGGGCCATATCCTGCGGCCGAAGATCTCCCCGCCTTTCGGGTTGACACCATAGAGTTCTCCTCTGAAGCCGCTGGAGATCAGGCTCTTCAGCCACAGCGAGGCAATTCTGTTCTCATCGCTGGATACCCCAACCACCGCAATTGAGCGCGGATAGAAGATGAGCTCCAGTTCCTTGAGCTTTCCCTTGTTCAGGCCGCTTTCCATTTCTTGCCCCCGAATACCCAAGAACTGTCAACAATCCCTAACATGACGGGCAAATAACCAACCTACTTCAGCTCTGGAAAACAGCCGGGTTGAAGTTTGCCTCTCCCAGGGGTTGCCGGAATATGAGGCACAGAATGTTGCAGGATATGCAAGGAAAGAGAGGTTGAACGAAAGCACACCCATCATGAAGACGGTCGCTGCACTAGAGTGGCTTCCGTGGTGGCCGTGTCCTGCCCGCGAACATAAGTAATCGTCACTTTATCGCCCGGACTATGGCTTTGTATGGCAGCCCTGAGCTGATTGACGTCCTTTATGTCCGTATCACCAAACTTGGCAATAACGTCATTGGCTTCCAAACCCGCATCGTCTGCCGGGCTTCCCGAGACCACTTCGACAACGAGTGCCCCAGAGTCCACCGAGAGGCTATACTGCGACTTGATGGACTCGGTTACGGTAAGCATCCTCACTCCAAGCCAGGCAGAGACCACCAGCCCTTTTGTCACCAGAGCCTCTATCACCGGAACAGCGGTGTCCGTGCTTATGGCAAAACCGATATTCTCCGCTCCGGATGCGATGGCCGTGTTGATCCCCACGACCTGGCCCCCCATATTCACCAGCGGCCCTCCACTGTTCCCCGGGTTAATGGCAGCATCGGTCTGAATGAGGTCATCCAGCACCGCGCCAGTCGATTCTTGGATGGACCGCCCCAGGTAACTGACCACACCCTTGGTCCAGGTAGGCCCCCCAGGCAAAGCCAGAGCGTTGCCCACCGCCACAACGTCCTCCAGTTTCTCCAGCTTACTCAAGGAATTGCTCAGAAAATGGGCAAAGGGAAGGTCTCCGCCTGCTTCGATCTGTACTACTGCCAGATCAGTTGCCGCATCTCCAACCCAGGCCACTGCATCAAAGCTGCGTCCATCGCTGAGGACCACACTCAGGCTCCGGGCATCCTTGACCACATGGTTGTTGGTTACTATATAGCCCTTTGGGTCTATAATCACCCCACTTCCAGCCCCTGACTCAGGGACTGGCCGTAGGAACCTGTCATAAGTCAATTTCTCCATGACAATAGAAACCACTGTCGGGGCAACCTCATCCACCAGTTCACTTATGCCTATGGGATCATGCACAGCATCGTCTACGTAGGCAGGCTGCCATCCCGGGTTATTAATTGGTTTGCCCGAGGCATCAGTCGAATTGCTTTCCCTGTTGAACAAAGCACAGCCCGGGCTTGTCGCCAGCAGGCCCACCAGCAAAACGACGATGAAGAGATATTTGTACTTGCCCATCTGCCCCTCTCTGATTCTATTCTAGCACTTTTCAACGGAAGGCAAAACAATCTCATCAGACCCAAACAATGCACCGCTCAGAGTGAATTAATACTTCAGGTTAATAGCCTCTCTCATGGCCTTTTGTGTCAAGACAAGAAGGCCGGAGGTGCCCAAAAAGTGTTTCGGAAAAGGATGATATAGCTCAGGGCAAGAGTATGCCCGCTACCGTTCGGGCTGCATCCCGAGCCAGATCCAGCAGCGGCGACGGATAGAAGAAAAGAACCAGAACGCCCAGACAGGCAATGCCCAGGGCAGCGCGAAGCGCCCAACCCGAGGGCACGCCCTCGTTTGATGCCGGAGACCCAACCCAGATCACCTTCACCACCCTCAAATAGTAGTAGGCAGAGATAGCGGTGTTGACTACCGCTATGATCACTAACCACACCAGATCATGATGTACAGCCGCATTGAAAAGGTAGAACTTGGCCAGGAATCCGGCTGTAGGGGGAAGGCCAATGAGAGAAATCAGGCACAGGGTCAGCGCCAGCGATATAAGAGGAGCCCGGCTCCCCATGCCCGCAAAGCTTTCAATGTCATCACTGCCCGTCTTATTGGTAACAGCAATGACAGCAATAAAAGCGCCGATATTGGCCACAGCATAGCATCCGATGAAGAAGAGCAGTCCTGTGGGACCATACACAACAGGATCGCTGACTTCACCAGCATGGCTCACCGCCGCCAGACCCACCATGAGATAACCCGCCTGCGCAATGCTGCTGTATCCCAGCATCCGCTTTATATTGGTCTGAGATATGGCCATTATATTGCCCACTGTCATGGTAATAGCCCCAAGTACAGCAAATATCATCGCCCAGTCCGGAAGCACGTCCCCGCCAAAGGCTTCCAGGAACACCCGCAGCACCACTGCAAACCCGGCTGCTTTGCTGGCCACCGAAAGGTAAGCAGTGACTGTGGTCGGCGCTCCTTCATAGACATCAGGGACCCACATCTGGAAGGGAACGGTGGCCATCTTGAAACCAAAGCCGGCTATCAAGAAAACCAGGCCCAGAAGAAGCAGGGGATTCTCCCACACCCTGCCCGAAGGGAGTGCGGCAGCAATATCAGCCAGTTTGGTCTCTCCGGTGATCCCGAAGATCAGGGCCATGCCATAGAGCAGGACGGCTGAGGCAATCGCCCCTAAGAGAAGATATTTCAGCCCTGCTTCGCTGGATTTGGCATCCTTCAGGAAGCCTACCAATGCATAGAGTGACAGGCTGGTCAGCTCCAGAGAAACATAGATGGTAATCAAATCCCTGGAGGCCGCCATAAGCATCATGCCTATGACCGACAGGAGGATCAGTGCATGGTACTCCCCCTGAAAACGGGAAAGCCTGGAGATGTAATCCCTCGAAGCAAGGAGAACCAGGATAGCCACTCCGGCCAAAAGTACCTTGAAGAATATGGCGAATTCGTCCGCCTTGAGCATGCCATTGAAGAGGCTGTTGTCCTGCCTGCCCCACAGAGCTACGCTGACCACTATAGAAGCTGCCAGACCGGCAATGCTGATAATGGTCAGCCGGCCCTTCCTGGTGATCACCAGGTCAAGCAGAATCACTGCTATGGCAACGCCGACAAGACACAGCTCAGGAGTTAACAGATAGTAGTTCAACTATTTGCTCCTACCAGAGTGCCTTCCTCCTCATGTCAATGGCAGTGCCTTTACTCCCGCACTGATAACGTCAGTCAGAATCCTGGGATAGATACCAACGAGCATTATCACAACCACAAAGACGGAGATGTAGGCCAGCTCAAGGGTATCAGCATCCTTTACACCATCATATCGGGGCTTTGCTTCGCGGTAGAAAACCCGCTCCAGCATCCACAATATGTAGCCCGCAGTAACGACAATCCCCACCACCCCCAGAAGGGTATAGACCCGGATGCCCGCAACGGTGAGACTGGAAAAACTGCCCAGAAAAACCAGGAATTCAGCCGCAAAGCCACTGGTGCCAGGCAGTCCCAGCGCGGCCAGTCCGGCAATGCTGAAGACCACCGCGATAATAGGCATCTGTCGGGCCAGCCCACCCAGCGCAGGGATATCCCTCACGCGGGTCTTGTCATAAACCAAACCCACCATGACAAAAAGTAGTCCGGTAACCATGCCATGGCTGAACATCTGTAAGGCAGCCCCGGCAACACTGAGATTCGACAGTGCGAAGATGCCCAGGAGCACATAGCCCATGTGGCTGATGCTGCTATAGGCGATCAGCCTCTTCAAATCGGTCTGCCGCAGCGTCAATACTGCTCCATACAGCACACCGATCACAGCAAACACCACAATAATAGGGGCATATTCTCTGGCGATATCGGGAAAGACACTGACACATATCCGGATCATGCCATAGCCCCCCATCTTCAGCAGAGACCCGGCCAGCATTACGCTGACTGCTGTGGGAGCATCAGTGTGGGCATCGGGCAGCCACGTATGCAACGGGAAGACCGGCAGCTTCACCGCAAAGCCCAGCAGGAAGAGCCAGAAGGTGGCGGCTAGCGGGATTACCGCCACAAATTGACCCAGGTCGGTTCCTGCCAACACGGTCATATCCAGGCTGCCAGCCGTGGCATAAAGAGTGAGGATTCCGGCCAGCATCATAGCGCTGCCCATGATGGTATATATGACGTACTTCATGGCCGAATAGGCCCTCCTGCCCCCACCCCAGATGGAGATAAGGAAGTACATAGGGACAACTTCAATTTCCCAGAAGAGGAAAAACAGCAGGAGATCCAGGGAGCAGAAAACCCCCAGGATGCTCGACTCCAGAATGAGCAGCCAGGCAAAGTACTCCCTCGGTCTCAGTTCAACCTTCCACGATATCAGGACCGCCAGGAAACCCAGCAGGGTGGTTAACACCACCATGGGCAGGTTCAGTCCATCAACGCCGAGATGATACTGAACATTGATTTGAGGGATCCAGGAGACCTTCTCCACAAACTGAAAGCCACTATCCCCCCGATCAAACAGGGCGAACAAAGCCAACGACAGAGCAAAGGAGGCAAACGTGAAACAGACGGCCAGCCGTTTGATAGTACCTGCACCAAGGCCGGGGATGAAGGCAACGAGCAGCGCTCCCACTACAGGGAGAAAGATCAGCAGCGACAGCGGATGAAGATCAGCAAACTCCAAACTTCAAACCCTCATACCGCTTCAGTTTCTCCAATACACCACCCGCTATGCGCATTTCAGTCCATCTACCTGACCCAGTAGACCAGCCCCACGATCACCAGAATCCCCAGGAACATGATCAAGCCATAAGTCTGCAGTCGCCCTGTTTCAGCATTTCGGATAACCCTGCCAGCAACTATAGCCCCCCCGGCTACTCCGTTCACCACACCATCAACTATGTAGGTATCAAATAGCTGAAGAACCCTGAAGATACCGTTCATCAACAGCCTGACCACTATGACCCGCTCATAAAGCTCGTCCATCCAGTATTTCCTGTAGCATATCCTGTATAAGGTCCGGAACATTCTGCCCATCTCCTCTGCCGATATCCATTTGGCGCCATACATTGCATTGGCAAGATCAACCCCTAAAAGAGCGATAATAAGCGATATGAGCGCTATGTAGCTATTGTCGATGAATATGGTGAAGGCATGCGTCCATCCATAAACCTCGCTTCCGCCAAAGAACCGATCAAACCAGCCATTCACATTGACCCACCCGGAGGTGATAGCCAGTATGGCGAAGATAAACATGGGGATGAGCATCACCTTCGGCGATTCGTGAGGCTGTGCATGACCACCGTCACCGTGAGCCCCACCCCGATACTCACCGTGGAAAGTGAGAAAGACCGCCCTGAACATGTAGATAGCCGTCATAAAAGCAGTGATCATACCTAAGAAGAAGAGGCTAATTCGCACGTCGCCCAGGCGGTAGGCTTCAACCAGAATCGCATCCTTGCTCCAGAAACATGAGAGTGGCCAGATACCCACTATGCTGATAGAACCGATGAGAAAGGTGACATACGTCCAGGGCATACGCTTGCGCAGCCCCCCCATCTGCCGCATGTCGAAGGTTCCCGTAGCATGGTTGACGCTGCCCGCCCCGAGAAAGAGCAGGGCCTTGGCAAAGGCATGGTTGAAAAGGTGGAATATGCCTATGGCAGCAGCCAGCTTAGCTGCCTCCAGCGTCACATTGCCCCCCTTGGCGATGGCCATGCCGGCAGCCCCTAACCCGAGCATCATGTAGCCCAGTTGGCTGATGGTACAGTATGCCAGTACCCGCTTGATGTCGGTCGCCACCAGAGCCATGGAAGCAGCGAAGATGGCGGTAAAAGCACCAATGGTAGCCACTACGGTCAGGGCTGCTTCAGAGCCAGCGAATATGGGAAAACAACGAGCCACCAGGAAGACACCGGCCGTCACCATGGTGGAGGAATGGATCAGGGCACTGACCGGCGTAGGGCCTTCCATAGCATCTGGCAACCACACGTGAAGCGGGAACTGGGCTGACTTCCCTACCGCTCCGGCAAAGATGCCTATAGCTGCCAGAGTCAAAGTGCCCCCTGCCAGAGTCCCCGCTATAGTCTGCAACTGGCCGATATCAAAGGTGCCAGTCTTGAAGTAGAGGAAAAGGATAGCCGCCAGCAAGCCTAAATCACCCAAGCGGGTGACCAGGAAGGCCTTCTTGGCCGCTGCGACCGCCGACGGACGGTGGAACCAGAAGCCGATAAGAAGATAGGAACATAAACCCACCAGCTCCCAGAAGACATAGAGTTGAATCAGGTTATCCGCCAGGACCAGGCCCAGCATGGAGCCGGTGAACAGCGACATGAAGGCAAAGTAGCGGCAATAGCCGGCATCGCCGCGCATATAGCCCTGGGAGTAGATCTGGATCAGGAAACTGCACACGGTGATTACTACCAGCATCACCGCCGTCAGCGAGTCCACCATGAGCCCCAGGTTGATCTGTGTGCTGCCAATAACCGCCCATTCATGAGCATGGAATTCCAGTTCATGCCCATCCGCCTGCAGTACGCTGGCCAGAGTCCATAAAGCCAGCAGAAGCGATGCACCAATACCGGCAATAGCAACATACCCGGCAAGCTGTGCCTTCTTGTTTAAGAAAGGACGGATTATGAATGAAATGACAGCGAAGGCGAAAATGGGGATCAGAAAGATCGACCAGACAGCAAATTCCGGAATAGCAGACATCAGGTCTTCCTCAGAATCTCCCGTACCACATGATCCTTTTCCTCCGGGATAAGGACGCGATACGCAGCCGATTCCCCAACAGTCTTGCTATCAGGGTGAACCAGAAGTCTCGTGGGAATCCCTTCCGCTTCAAAGAATTCCTTCCACATCTCGGCTATTATGAGACAGGAGGCAGTCTTTACTTCAACCCACATGACATTATCCCTTCATCAGATCGCTCTTGCTGGCATCAACAGTCCGACGGCTGCGGTAGATAGCCACGATAATAGCCAGGCCCACTGCTGCCTCTGCCGCTGCTACCACCATAATAAAAATGACAAATATCTGCCCGGAAAGCACCGGCCCTTCAGGGTCAACGAATCTGGAAAAGGCCACCAGGGCAATATTCACCGCATTGAGCATGATCTCAATACACATCAGGATTACCACGGCGTTGCGCTTGACCAGAGCACCATACATGCCAATACAGAAGAGGATTGAGGAAAGAACCAGATAGTGTTCCAAACCTACGGACATCCTATTTCTCCCTCAGCAATACAATAGCCCCTATTATTGCTGCCAGAAGCATCAATCCGGCAATCTCGAAGGCCAGAACAAAGCCACTTTCCGAAAAGAGCAGCCCGGCAATATCCTGCGTCCTGACCATGCCACTCATCTCCCCAGATGGCTGCCAGTCAAAGCTGAGGATAGAGCCGATCATTACTCCCAGGAGCACCAGGCCAATAATAAGGGCAGGTACCCTCAACCTGCCTGACGGGCTGCCCTGCTTTGCGTCCCTGGTCAGCATGATAGCGAAGATAAGCAGCACCGACACTGCACCGACATAGATCAGGACCTGCACTGCAGCCAGAAAATCGGCATTGAGAGTAATGTATATTCCGGCCACAGTGAAAAAGCACAGGATGAGAAAAAGGGCAGCACGGAACACATCTCTAACAAAGACCACAGCCAGCGCTGCCCCCACACACACCACTGCCAGAACCCAGAAAGCAACGTCCAACGTCATCGCTTCTTCGCTCCTGTCTTGCCTTCCAGAAGGAGGTCCTGCTGCGGCAAGCTGGCTGCAATTTTCGGGTAGGCATAACCGCTGCGCTGCATGCCCGGCACCAGCTTCAGTTGTTCCTTGGACAGCACCAGTTCCTCTCTGCGATAAGCAGATCGCTCGTATTCCATCCCCAGAAAGAGCGCCTCGAAGGGGCATGACTCAACACATAAACCACAGAAGATACAGCGGCCGCTATCCAGTTCGAACTTCTCCACTACGTAGTTATTCTCCGTCCCCTTGGAAGTCACAATCTCGATATTACCCTGCAGGCAACTCTTGGCACAGGTAGCACAACCCGTGCACCTTTCCCTGTCCCAGACCAGAGTATAGCCGCGAAACCGCTTCGAGAGCGTGAGCCTTCTCTCCGGATACCTGGTGGTGATGGGCCGGCGGAAGAAATGCCTGAGAGTCACCCCCATTCCCTTGACCAACCCCAGGCCATACCTGTCAAGCTTCAATTTCAACCCTGCCTCCTCCTAATTTGAAGAGCCTGGACCATACCAGTATCAAAACGCCGGCAGCCCCAAAATTCACGAGGATCATCCACCAGGTGATATCTCCCCAATAGACCACCTCGGCGGCAACAATGAACAGGTTGATCAACGCCAGGGGAAACAGGAATTTCCAGCCAAAACCCATCAACTGATCTACCCGCAGTCGGGGGAAGGTAACCCTCATCCAGATGAGCAGAAAGAAGATGAAGAAGACCTTCGCCAGTAACCACATAACGCCAATAGCAGCATAGCCATCCCCCGGACCCCGCCAGCCACCGAGAAACAGGGTGGCTGCAATCGCCGACATAGCCAGGGCATGGCCGTACTCGGCAAGATAAAACATGGCAAACTTCATTCCGGAGTATTCCGTATGAAAACCGGCCACAATCTCCGAGTCTGCCTCCAGAAGATCAAAGGGGCCTCTATTGATCTCAGCCATGGCACTGAGCAAGAAAATCAGGAACCCCAGAGGCGTCACCAGAAAAAAGGGGATATCCTGCGATCCCACAATGGCATACATGGACAGAGAGCCCGACAGCAATACAATGCTGATAATCGAGATTACCAGCGGTATCTCATAGCTTACCATCTGGGCTATGGCACGCATGCCACCAAGAAGTGAGTACTTATTGTTTGAGGCCCATCCGGCCATGAATACCCCCACCACACTCATGGTGCTGATAGCCACTACATAGAGAATACCGGTGTTCAAATCAGGGACAAGCCCGTGGCCCTTGTAGAGAGGTATCACCGCAAATATCAGCAATACCGGGAGGAAGACAATGACCGGAGCCAGCCAATGGATCAGTTTATCTGCTGCGGCAGGTACAATATCCTCTTTCAGTAGTACCTTGATGGCATCAGCTACCGGCTGAAAAAAACCAAAAGGACCGGCGCGGTTTGGGCCCCACCGCAGCTGGAATGTCCCGAATGCCCGGCGCTCGAACCAGATAAAAGCCATCACCGTAAGCAGCACAAAGGCAATAATAATGGCGGCAAATACGCCAAAATGAGCCCAGTAGTTGCCGGCAGGCCAAAGCGTCATCAGCGATCCACCTCAGCCATACAGACATCTATACTGCCGAACGTGATAATGGCATCAGCTAATTTCCAGCCCACAACCATGTCCTTAAGCGCCGTAAGATTGATCAGCGTAGCCGGCCGGATATGAAGGCGATACGGAGCAATGGAATTGTCCGAAACTATATAGAAACCCATCTCACCCTGAGGGGTTTCGATGTGTCCATAGGTTTCCCCCACAGGTGGGTGCAACAGGTGCGGCACTTTGGAGCACACCTCTCCGCCAGGCAATTGTTTTATGGCTTGCTCCAGGATACGCACGCTCTGCCGCATCTCCAGAATTCTCACCCGATAGCGATCGTAGTTGTCACCTGCTTCACCGGTGGGGATTTCAAATTCAAAGTGATCGTACACAGAATATGGATCCGCTCGCCGGATGTCCCACTTCACGCCGCTGGCACGCAATACCGGGCCACTGGCTGATGAGTTGATAGCCAGCTCTTTCGGCAGAATACCCACCCCCTTGCTGCGAAATAGAACGATCTCGTTTTCAGTCAGAAGCTGTTCATACTCGTTAATAAAACCAGGCATCTCAGCCACAAACCTCTTCAAAGCAGGTATGAACTCCTCCGGCACATCCTGGCTCACCCCACCGATGCGCATATAGTTGTAGGTCAGGCGCTGCCCGCAGACCATCTCGAATAAGTCCAGGATTTTCTCCCTCTCCCGGTACATATACAGGAGCGGTGTATACACGGAACAGCCCATATCATTGAAGAAGAAGCCCACCGCCATAAGATGGCTGGAGATGCGCATCAACTCATCCATAATAACCCTGATATATTCAGCTCTCTCAGGAACACGAATACCGGCCAGCTTCTCCACTGCAAGAACATACGCATGATTACAGGCCATGGCGCTCAAGTAGAGTAACCTGTCGGTGAGAGGGATAACCTGGGTGTAGGTCCTCGTTTCGGCCAGTTTCTCTATTCCCCGATGCAGGTAACCGAAAATCGGCTCCAGATCGACAACTACCTCTCCATCAAGGACAACCCTCATCCGGAAGATACCATGGGTGGAGGGGTGCTGCGGCCCTATATTGACGATGATCGGTTCAGTGATTGTTCTCATAGGCCTAGCCTGCAAAGGCCCCAGAGTATCCTGGGCATGCTGCGAAGGAAGGACCGCGCGGGCCACTGAAGCTCGCGTTTTAGGCAAGTCGCTGCCAGAGCCAGTTCCTTTTCCCCCTGCTCTCCCAGCATCGTGCCATGCCCTGGAACCCGACGATCGATAGCATGAATCAATTGCATGTCCCTCTTAATCCTGGTCTCCACCTGCTCAGCTACTGTGGCAGTTATAACCCCGTAATCCCTTTTTATGCGGTTGAATCCTAGCGCCGCTTCATAGGTGACATCAACTATTTCCTGACGGCTGAGCCACTCCGTCTCATAGCTCAGCATGTAGCTCCAGGTAGGAGAAAGAAGCGCCTGGCGATGCTCTTCCAGGGTCCGGTAGAACAACCGATAGCCATACTCCTCCGGCCGATCGAACACCTGACTCCCCGGGTCGATGAATGGGGCCAGCGGCGATATGTGCGGATGCACCACTCCTTTGCCACCGAACTCCTTGAGCAGTCCCCCAAGGTAATCTACCGTAGCCATCACCGAGGCGCAGTCCTGTTTCGGCAACCCGATCATATAGAAAAGGTCAAACCTCCGGCAGTTGTTCTCCACCGCCGCCCTCATCGTCTCCTCAATGTCAGCATTCCGCCAGCCCTTCCCAAAGGCATGCCGTACTCCTTCATCATGCGACTCGGGAGACATCTGTATATTGAAATTAGGAATGGCTTTGCTGACCTTTTGAAAAAAATCCTTCCCCGCCGGTCCGAAGAGCTCCAATACTATCGGCCCTTTTACCCCCTTCCGGCTCATAGTGTTGAGAAGTTCATCAGCATAGTCATCCCCGGCCTGGCGGATATCTCCGATGATAAACACCGGCCCACGCAGGTAGCGCTGGATGCTGCAGATATCCTCGGTCACCAGGAGAGGACTGCGGTAAGCCACCCCTTCTCTATGGCACATGCCCTTGAAGGCGAAGTGCGACCCACCACAGGAGCGGCAGTTCAAGGTGCAGCCCCTACAGGTGAATACCGCGGTAATCGGGTAGTCCAGCCAGTTAACGAAGGGGAGCATGCCCGCCAGGGAGCGATACTTGATCACCGATTTAACCGGGTAGGCATAGTCTAGAGGGAGATCATCCAGATTAGTCGGGACCCAGGAGAGCGCATTATGATGCGCTTTGCCCTCCCTATCCTTCCAGCTCAAATTAGGCACATCATCGACCGGAGCCCCGGACTTTATGCGCCGCATGAGCCGAAGCACAGGCTCTTCGGTGGAATCGCCACGCACCACAAAATCAACCTGAGGATACGCGATCAGTTCCTCATAAAAGTAAGTGGACGATAAACCACCGAAGATAACCGGGATCGAGGGATGGAGCTTCTTAACCAGCCGGGCCAATTCCAGGCTGCCCTGCGCATGGGGTAACCAATGAAGGTCAATGCCAAACGCCAGCGGATGAAGCTTGCTCAGGAAATGCTCCACATTGAAGCGCGGTTCTGTCAGCATACGGTTGGCGATGTTCACCACCCTGGTAGATATCCCTGCCTTCTCCAGATAGGCGGCGATGCTGATGAAGCCTATGGGGTACATCTCAAAGATGGGGGTCGAGGGGATGACATCGCTTATGGGGCCGTATACTACGGAACGTTCCCTGAAATCATAGTTGCTCGGGGCATGCAACAGTATCAGTTCAGGCTTGCTCATAGGTAATCCCGCCTCAGAGGATGCCCCTGAAATCCTTCCCAGAGGAAGATGCGCTTCAGGTTAGGATGCCCCACGAAGATGATGCCCAGTAGATCGTAGATCTCTCTTTCCTGGTAGTCAGCGCCGCGCCACAGGCTGACGACAGAGGGCACCTGAGGATTATCACGACTGCACTTCACCTTGAGGACTGCACTATGGTTATGCATTATCGAGGTCAGATGATAAACCACCTCAAGGTAATCCAGGTAGTCCACACCGGTGATGCAGGTAAGGTAATCAAATTCAAGCCCGGGGGCGGTCTTAAGAAACTGGGCTACCTGGAAAAGCGATTCGGGGCTGATAACGATCCACTCCGGATTGGACTCAACAATAGACTGCGGCCAATGCTCGATTATCTGTCTGGCAACATCCTGACCCAGAAGCAATTTCGTCATACTTAATTTACTTCGACTCGGCCTTCACAGACGTCAGCTTATCCGGGCTCTGATCTTGCTTGAGACTCATCCTGTCGATCTTCTTATGCAGCATCATGATGCCATAGAGCAAAGCCTCGGGGCGGGGAGGGCAGCCGGGGACATAGACATCCACCGGAATAATACGGTTGACACCCGGCACCACGCTGTAGGAATGCGCGAAGGTGCCCCCGCTGATAGCGCAGGCGCCCATGGCTATCACCCATTTCGGCTCAGCCATCTGGTCATAGAGCCTTCTCACCGCCGGTGCCATTTTCCAGGTCAATGTACCCGCTACGATCATCAAGTCAGCCTGGCGTGGCGAAGCCCGAAAGATCTCCATGCCAAACCGAGAGATATCAAAACGGGAGGCAGCCGTGGCCACCATCTCCATGGCGCAGCAGGCAAGCCCACTGGCCAGCGGCCACAATGAGTAGCGCCGTCCCCAGTTGACTGCCTTATCAACCGAGGTTATCAGCACGTTGCGGCGCAGCTCTCTGTCCAGCCATTCATCCGGGTCTGCAATAGGCTGCTGAGAGCGAACGATGAGCGCTTCAATCTGCCGGCCCTCATTCCTATCAATGTCCGCCAGAGAGTAGCCGGGCTCGATCCTATCTACTTCCACTCCAGAAGCCCCTTCTTCCAGACATAAAGGTAAGCAGTCAGGATGATACCAACAAAAATAGCCACCGCCACCAGACCGAACTGGGCCAGATTCTTGATATCAGTGGCCCAGGGATAGAGAAAGATGGTCAAGATGTCGAAGGCAACGAACACTACGGCATAGAAATAATAGCGGAAGTTGAATTGAACCCGGGTCTTTCCTGTGGTCTGCACCCCGCACTCGTACGTAGCATCCTTATCCGGATTAGGTTTCCTGCGGGCGGCAACACCCAGGAAACGGAGGGCAACGGGTACCAGAGGCAGAGCAACAGTGAAGAGAACAGCTATAACAAGGAATAAAGCCAGAAGCCCATAATCAGCTAACAAATACCCCCTCCCTCCCGCTCGACGATTAGCCTATTATACCAAATATCTCTGAGCAAACCTCTCGGGAAAACGCCAGCTCAACTTGCTTCCAGCTTGCTCCTATGATATTTTGAAGCCCATGAAGATTCAAATTCTGGGGGCGCATGCGACGGAAATAGCCAGCGCGAAATCTACAGCGCTGGTTATTGATGAAGTCCTGGCCCTCGATGCCGGCAGCCTCTGCTCCAGCTTAACCCACTCTGCCCAGAAGAAGCTGCGAGCTATCCTACTCAGCCACTACCACTATGACCACGTGAGAGATATCCCTCTCATAGCCATGAATATCGCCTACCAGGGAAGCCTCAACATCTACTCCACCGCCACCACACTCGAAATCCTTTCCACCCACCTACTCGATGGCAAAATGTACCCCGACTTCCGGGAATGGCCACAACAGCAGCCGGCCATAAAATTCATTACCCTGGAGCCACATCAGCCCATGAATATAGACGGCTACAGTGTCCTGGCTGTTCCAGTATGCCACAGTGTGCCCACTGTAGGCTTCCAGATCACCTCTCCTGGGGGAAAGCGGCTGTTCTACACCGCAGACACGGGCGAAGGCCTATCGGCCTGCTGGAAGTATGTTTCTCCGGACCTGCTCATCACCGAGCTCACCATGCCACAGAAAATGGAGGAATGGGCTATAAGAAGCGGGCACCTCACTCCACAAATACTGAAAGCAGAACTATCGGAGTTCCGCAAAATGAAAGGCCATATCCCTCCTGTGATCCTGATTCACCTGAACCCCCTGCTTGAAAACGATATTGCAGCGGAGGTGGCCGAGATAACCCGGGAACTCGGAGCCAGCATCACTCTGGGACGAGAAGGAATGAAAATCACCCTGTAAGGGCTGCCATGGAGATCAGCTTCATCGTTGATGCCAATGCCGGCAAGCTGGCCAGGTGGCTGAGGATGATGGGCTATGATACCCTCTCCTTCAACGATATTGAAGACAGTCATCTGGTGGATATTGCCCTGAAAGAGGGAAGGGTAGTGCTGACCAGAGATACCCAGATCATGAGAAGGCGTGTTGCCACCAAAGGCCAACTGAAGGTTATCCTGGCGCAAGACGATGACCCGAAGGAACAATTGCGCCAGGTGATGAAGGAATTGAATCTGGACTGCCGCCTCAGACAGTTCACCCGCTGCCTCGAGTGCAACCATCTCCTGGTTTCTAAAAGCAAGGAGGAGGTAAAGGACCTCGTGCCTCCCCACGTTTTCCGCACCCAGACCCAGTATATGCAGTGCCCTTCCTGCCTCAGAATCTACTGGCAGGGTACCCACTGGCAAAGGATGAAGAAGGCCCTCGAAGAAATTTCAGCAGATTAAGGACTTCTCCCAGAAGAGACAACACATGTCGGACATAAAGAAGCACTCAAGCGAGAATCCGGTCATTCAACTGGAGAATCACCTGCCCTCCGAATCGCTGAACCTGATCAGCATGATCGGCGAGCTCGCAGCAGAAGAAAAGGTGGGCTTGTATCTGGTAGGCGGGGCAGTGCGAGACCTTCTCCTGGGAAGGGCCAACTTCGACCTTGACCTAGTGGTGGAAGGGGATGCCCCAAAACTGGCCATCCTGGTGGCACAGAAAACCAGGGGGAAGGTACTGATCCACCGCCGCTTCGGTACTGCCAAGCTGCGCAGCGGGGGCCAGACTATCGACCTTGCCACTGCGAGGTCAGAAAGCTATGCCCGCCCCGGTGCTTTGCCCACAGTGCGCCCGGGCTCAATCAAGGATGACCTGAAGCGGCGTGATTTCACCATCAATGCTATGGCCATCCATCTCAATCCAGACAGCTTCGGCAAGCTGGTTGATCCCTTCGAGGGAAAGAAGGACCTTAAAAGCAAACTCATTCGTATCCTTCATGGCAAAAGCTTCATTGATGACGCCACACGTATGCTGCGGGCCATACGTTATGAGCAGAGGTTCGGCTTCCACATTGAGAAATCCACGGAACTACTGCTCCGACAGCACCTATCCATGCTGGACACCATATCCGGCGACAGGATACGCCACGAGTTGGAACTGATATTGAAGGAGGAGTTGCCCGAGAAGCCTCTGGGGCGAGCCGGAGAGCTGGGCCTGCTTGATAAAGTGCACCCCTCCCTCAAAGGCAATGGCTGGTTGAAGGATAAATTTCAGCAAGCCCGTTCCATCGCTCATCCTACCCCGCCGGCACTCTATTTCGCCCTTCTGACATATCCCCTCAGCCAGGGGAAGGCCGAGGATTTTGTTGTCCGCCTGAAGATGCCCGGATTAACAGCAAGGGCAATAAGAGATACCCTTCACCTGAAGTCAAAGCTGCCCTCCCTGGCTGGCCCCGGGCTATCACCCAGTGCCGTGTATCGTCTCCTTCAAGAATACTCCCCGACATCGATCCTGGCCTGCACCATTGCCTCGGATTCAGCTTTGGTTCAGCAACGGCTTCACCTGTACCTGAACAACTGGCGTCACGTGAAGACATCATTGGACGGAGTAGCTCTACAGCACATGGGAATACCACAAGGCCCCCAGTTGGGCCAGATGCTGAGGCTATTACATGAGGCAAAGCTGGACGGCAGGGTGAACACAAGAGAGCAGGAGATAGAGATGGTGCAACTCTGGTTAGCACAGGAGATCTAGAATGGAACAGAGATGCTGTGTCTGCAGCGAACCGCTGGACAGTGACAATGTCTCCCGGTGTAACCTCTGCGGTGGGGACTTCCACATGGCCTGGTCAACCAGGGTCAGCGTGAAGGAATGCGGACACTACCGGGTCAATAAGCAGCAATGCGGGCTCGCCTTTATCTGCAGCCGTTGTGAGGAAGGACTCCAGCCTGCCAGGGAGAATCAATCACCCAACCACTTGACTACTTCATGAGGCATGTGCCGCAGCAATCCGCTTTTCATAGTGCACCTGGGTAAGGAGTTCAGAAAGACCCTGCCATAAGGCTTTGTCTGCAAACGCCGATCCAGGACAACCACTACCCCGCGGTCGCTCCAGCTACGGATAAGACGGCCAAAACCCTGTTTGAACTTGAGTATCGCCTGGGGAACCATATATTGATTGAAGGGATTATCAAACAGCTCGGCACGGGCAGAAAAGATGGGATCATTGGGAACGCCGAAGGGCAAGCGGGCTATCACCAGAACACTCAGCGCTTTCCCCACCACATCAACCCCCTCCCAGAAGGCAGCCGTGCCCATCAGCAAGGACTGCGGATTATCCTTGAACCTACCCAGAAGCTTCTTGGGACTGCCGTCAATCCCCTGCCCCAGAACCAGAATGCCTTCTTCATCAAGAGTAGGCTGGATAGCACTGTAACAATTACGAAGGGCAGCATGAGAGGTAAACAGAACCAGGGTGCGACCCCGTGTCGCCCGGCAGAGTTCCACCAGCGATTCCGCCACCCCCCGCTGGTAGCCAGGCTTCTCCGGCTCCGGGATATCCTGAGGGAGATAGATCATAGTGGACTTCACATAATCAAAGGGGGGATCTATTGCCAGCTCACCAGCCTCTCCCAACCCCAGAGAGCCTTTGATATACTCAAAGCTGCCATCGATGCTCAGGGTAGCGCTGGTCAGTACAACACAGTCCTTCTTGGAGAACAAGGATTCCTCCAATACCCGCCCCACATGCAATGGGGCAGCATTCAGACATAGACCTCCCGACACCTTGAGGGAAGCCCAATAAATATCATGCGGCTCCGGTTTGGCTATGATGGAGTCTGCCTGAAGCCGTAACCCGCGGACCTGCTGCCGCGTGAAGGATATCTCTGCCAGCGAACTGTTCAAGTCCGGATTTCTCCTATCGGGCAAGTCCTCCATCATGGCGTAGAGTTCACTTAAGCCGGTCTCGATACTCCCAAGATCAAAATCAAGATTCTCCCAGGATAGCTCTACTTCCGCCCACGCCGGCTGACGGCGGAGTTCTCCAGTAATCTTCAGGCGCCGCTCATAGTCCCCGGCTTCTTCAGGATGGTGAAAATTCAGGAAATGAGTCAAAACATCAAAAAGCTCAGCCACCCGGGTACGGGCCATCTTGCCTTTGCCCTGCAGGCCTTCAACCTTGTTCCCTACTTCCTTTCGCCTCGATGAAGCTACCGAGGTGGTACGCAGATAAGTGCGGAGTTGAAACAGAAACCCTCCCCTGTCGCCAAACCGGTCCAGGCACTCATAGAGGTCTTGATCAGAAATCTGGAACCCCAGTTGCTCAGTGGCCTCTTCCTCCAGGTGATGCGCTTCGTCAATGATCAAACAACTGTATTCGGGTAATATTCCCCCCTTCACCAGGTCAGACAGCAGGAGGGCATGATTAACCACTATCAGATGAGCCCCTTCCGTCCTCTGCCTGCCCCGGTAAAGGAAACAACCGTCCGGATAGTGCGGGCAACGCTCAGCAACACAGTTTTCTTCCGAGGCACAAATCCTGCTCCACAGGGCGGATTCACTTAAATTGAGGTTGATCTCGGCGCGATCACCGCTGGGTGTTGAGTAAATCCAGAGCAAAAGGCGAAGCAGAAATCTGGCCTCTTCCCACGCTAATCCGGGGGTCTTGCGCCAGGAGTGCCATCGCCTGAGGCAGAGGTAATTACTGCGGCCCTTGAGCAGGGCTACCTGAAGGTTGGAGTTCACCTCCCCATCCACGGCCTTGACCAGAGCCTGGAGCAAATCGGGGATGTCTTTATTCATTAGCTGTTCCTGGAGATAAGAGCGTCGTGTAGGGAAAAATGACCACAGGGCTATTGTTGTCCAGCGCAAAGAAGATCGCCGGCAGCAGATAGGCAACGGACTTACCAATGCCAGTGCCTGCTTCTACGACAAGGTGCTGCCCGTTGTTCAAGGCTTTGGCCACTTCCTGCATCATGGAGACCTGACCCGGACGGTACTCAAAGCCCGGGAAAGCCTCTGCCAGCGGACCCCCTTCGCTTAGAAAAGCGGTCAGCCGGTCCAGGTCCAGCGGTTTGAGGACGCTGTCAGGTACCAGTGGTTTCCTCTCCGGCAGATCCAGGGCCTGCGGGTTGAAGTCCGCTACCCAGGACTCTCTGTCCCACAGGGAAACTTCACCTACTTTGCTCCTCTCCAGGTCCAGGAATATGGAGCGCCACGGCCAGTTGGCAGCCATGGTCAGGCGATTGATCTCCGCAACCAGAGGGAGGTCCAGTTGAGAAGCCTTATCCAACAGCGACAGGAACACCTCTTTGCCCATCACAGCATCGGCCAGGGCACGGTGCTGCACAGGGTAAGGCCTCTCCAGTTGCTTGGCCAATGCGATCAGACTGTAGTCCGTGAGCTGGGGGAGAAGGATGTTCGCCACATCGAGAATATCAAAGGTCGTGTTGGAGAAGCTCAGCCCTTGAGCACGAAGGAAGTTCAGGTCAAACTGGATACTCTGCCCTACAATGGGACAGTCTCCGATAAAAGAGAGCAGCCCATCCGATACTGCTGGAAAGGAAGGGGCGGGTTCCAGTTCCTCCGCGGTAATGCCCGTGAGCAGACGGATGCGGTAGGGAAGCGGGCACTGAGGATTGACCATGGTGTGGAAGATCTCCAGCACCTTCTCACCCTTAAACTTGACCGCACCTATCTCAATGATGCGGTCCTTTTCCGGATCAAGCCCGGTAGTCTCCAGGTCGAGCGAGACACATGTCTGGCTAATCATAGGCCCCCGAACATCTCATCATTCTTCAATTAGATATAGGCCTAGCCCGAAAATGGGGAGCCTACCCAGCGAGGCAAATGCGAGAGGAGATTCTCAAAAATCCAGGTGTAGAAATAGATCTCGATAATGGCGCGGGGCAGCCGGCCCACGAAGGTGAAGAAAAGGAACTTGGTCAGCGACAATTTCAGCGATCCGGCAGCAATCCCAACGAAGTCAAAAACGAAAAGGGGCAGAAAGGCAAAGGTGACAACACTAAGCCAACCATGACGCTTCATCCAGCCCTCCGCCGCCCTGTATCTCTGAAAACGCTCCAAATGGAATAGACGCCGCCCCCCGTAGCCCACGTAATAGCTGGTCACTTCTCCCAGCGTGCTGCCCACAGCGGCTACCAACGCCACCAGGAGCGGATTGCCAACCGCAGCGACAACCACATTCAGCGCCTGCCCCGGGAAAAAGAAATGGACAGGCACGACAACGCTCAGAGAGGGCAGCAGGTTTGCCAGGAAGACACCGAGGTAGCCATATCTCCTGAGCTCCGTCAATTGTATCGGCGGGAGGAAATGAACCAACACCACCAGAAGGGCAAGAAAGGCAAAGGAAATGCCGATCAAGGCCAGAAGGGCTTTCACCCTCCTGGGGGTGATCTGAGGAACTGCCTCTTGTATTTCAACTATGAATTCGCCGGCTTTCATTTTCAAAGGGTCCCGGCCAGATAGGCTTCCACCCTCTCCTTCTTCAGGCGTTTACAGATTTCCTCACCCTCAGCCCTGTCATTCACCAACGTGAAAAGGACAGGCCCCGCGCCGGCCACGTGTACCTCGGTCGCTCCGGCAGCCAGAAAGCGCTGCCAATACCCATCAAGCCCCGGAAAGAACGATGGGGCCACATAGTCGAATACATTATAACAGACACGGGTGGTAGCCCTTTCACCTTCCTCTATCAACCTGGCCATCCTCCGGGTGTGTTGTCCGCGGGTGAACCGGGAAGGGTCCAGCCGGGCATACATTTTCTGTGTCTTGCCGCTTACATTGACAGGGGGCCTGATTAAGACAACCCAGGTCTTGGACAGAGAAGGCAACGTCACTACCCTGTCGCCTCTCCCCCGTACCAGGGCTGTAGTACCGCCGGAAACAAAGAAAGATACGTCAGAACCCAAACCTGCCGCTATCCCCTGCAGCTTCCCCGGGGCCAGCTTCAGACCCCAGATTTCATTAAGGCTTTGCAGGGTCGCCGCAGCATCGCTACTGCCACCGCCGAGTCCACCGGCCAGCGGAATAGACTTCTCCAAATGTATTGCCACGCCGTGGTCCGGACCGGCGACAGCCTGCACCAATCTGGCTGCCCTGAAGACCAGGTTGGTCGGGGAAGCCAGCTCCGGAACGTTGCAGGTTATAAAGATATGCTCATGCGGTTCAAAGGTAAGGACATCGGCAAGGTCAATGGCCTGCATGACGCTGGCAATCTCATGATAACCATCCTCACGCTGGCCCAGAACCTCGAAGGTGAGGTTGATCTTGGCGTAAGCCTTACGGGGCTTGACTGCAGACTTACTCTTCATGATGGTGCATCTCCTCGAGTATCTCCGCCCACTCCTGGAGATTGAGGGTCTCTGCCCGGCGTTTTGGGTCTATCTTTGCCTTCTCCAGCAACTCGGCAGCGTCCCGGGGCAATATGCCCAGGCCCTGGGATAATGAATTCCGCAGTTGCTTCCGCGGTGCGCTGAAGCCGGCCCGAACCACATCAAAAAAGTCGCTGGTCCGGGACACCGCGACCGGAGGCTGTTTATAAAGCTCGACGCGGAGTATGACAGAGTCCACCTTGGGCGGAGGGTAGAAGCTTTTAGATGGCGCATGACCGGCGATAGTCGGCTTGCCGTAGAACTGGACGCTCACGGCGAGTATGCTCATGTCACCGGGCTGCGCTACAATCGCTTTCCCCACCTCCTTCTGGACCATGATCACCATAATGGAAGGCTTGAGAGACGCTTCCAGAAAATGCCTGAGGATGGGAGAGGTAATGTAATAAGGGATATCGGCCACCACCTTGTAGCCGGGCGAGTCACCCTCCACCCCAACCCCGGCCAGAAGCAACCCCGGATCAGTCCGGAGCACATCCGAGGTGACGATAGTGATATTAGGTATCCCGGCCACAATTTCGCTCAGCGCAGATGCCATGGCATTATCTGCCTCAACAGCAATGACTCTGCCCGCATGCATAGCCAGCTCTTTGGTCAAGACACCCAATCCCGGGCCAACCTCGATCACCACATCCTCGGGAGTCAGATCTGCCGCCGAGACTATACGGTGCAGCACCTGTCTATCAACAAGGAAATGCTGGCCCAGGCTCTTCCTCGCCCGGAGGCCGAAATGACCCAGTAAGCCCTTTACCTCTGCAGTCGGCGACCTTGCCATCTCAGATCACGATATCCTGTAAATCAAAAAGGGTCGTGCACCCACTTTTGGCCTCGCCCTATGGCTTTCCATCACTTGGACGGCTCCAACCAGGAGAACCTGTGGCACCCAGAACGGGCTACTTACCGCTGCTTCCTTCCGGACCTGACGGACTTCGTAGTGTCCTGCCGCACAGGGCCCAGTCTTCAATACCGCTCAATTGAGTCAGTCCCACAAGACAACAGGCCGGGAGTAGGAATTCAGCCCCGCTATAGCGGATTTCGGGTACAGGGCACCGCTAACTCCCCACCTAGCACGACCCAAAGCCAATGTTAGTCTCCCCCGCGGCTCTTGTCAAAGCACAACATCACAAAAGCACAACATCACATGTTGTTGTCCAGCGAAAATGTCACCCTAATTGTTCAGCGAATTTGTC
>JAPLHP010000075.1 GCA_026389585.1 Chloroflexota bacterium
CTGAGGAAGGGAAAGACCTCTTCTTTCATCAGAGTCAGCTCGAAGGTGTGGACTATTCTTCCCTCAAGGAAGGCCAAGAGGTAGAATACGAGGCTGGCACGGGGCGTAGTGGTCGCCCTGAGGCTGCCAAGGTGAAGCTACGATCACCCCAAGACTGAATAGCACTCACTATAACCATCACCCCGTAGAACCTCAGCCAATCCCCCTTTCCATCCAAGCTGAGGTTGGTTGGTACAATGGTGGCAGGCGGGTCACACCAAGGAGAAGGTGCTAGAAGAAATGGAGGACAGATGGATAGCATCCTGGACGTGATTGTCTCACGAAGGAGTGTCAGGAAGTGGAAATCCGATGCCGTTTCCGATGCGGACATCAAAGATGTGCTGGAAGCGGCAATGAATGCCCCATCAGCGGTGAATGAGCAAGCATGGCAGTTCGTTCTGCTGAGCGGAAGAGTCCTTGAAGACTTTCTCAAAATCAATGGGAACACTGCCAAGGGCGCACCTGTGGGGATCCTTGTTTGTGGCGATAAGAAGCTGGACAAGCTCGGCGGATTCTATCTGCATGACTGTTGTGCTGCCACACAGAACATTCTTCTCTCGGTTCATGCAAAGGGACTGGGAGGAGTCTGGACTGCTGTCTTCCCCAACGCTATTCCGGAAGTGCGCAAGCTACTGAATCTGCCAGACCATGTCATTCCAATCTCCTTTGTTCCCTTCGGATACCCCGTCTCAGAGCGGCCCAAACCGACTAGTCGATACGACGAAGCGAAAGTGCACAGAAATCGCTGGTAGGCCCCCCGGGTGTGGTGCTTAGCAGAACTTCAGCCTATTCCCACCTTTGTATCCAGGCTGGGGTTGGGGTGGTACCGAGAAGATTCTGCTGATGCTGCAGTTCTATGAAGCACCCTTGAGCTAACCTGCGTACGCCGCTCTCTCAGTGGGGCGTAGTGCCGTATGGATATGGTTGCATCTCTCGAAGCAGTTCAATACCTTTAGCGTAGAGCTTGTCCAGGAGTTCATTCAGACTCGCAAGTTCCTTGCTTGAGAGGCAGGAGGTGACATTCCTGACGGTTCGCACATTCACTTGACGCTTGAAGGACTCCTCGCCTTTCTTGGTCAATGACACTCTGACCAGGTTCTTCCTCTTCAAGTCCTTGGTCTTCTTCACGAGGCCTTGCGCTTCCATGCGGCTCAGAAGCCCGGAGAGGGTGTGGGGCTCCTTATAAATCAGGCGTGACAGCTTAGAGGGTGTTAGCGGCCCCTCGACTGTCTTCAGGAAGTATATGACTGCCGCCTGAGGAAGCGAAAGGCCAGCTTGGCCTAGCTCCAGCTCTCTGGCCCTTTCCAGGATCGTGTAGGTTACGACCAGGCGTTCCCACGTTTTCTCGTTCCCATTCATCTGTGCAGCATCTTTCACTCTATTCCTCCATGTAATTTTTGTTACATTGTCCAATATTCTACATCGATTTGGGCAATTGTCCAACCAGGCAGCACAACACCAGGAGCATGAGGATGATCTCAAGCCCTACGAGATGACACTGAAGTGAGAGGGGTGCCTCAGCCCGGCTTCGCGCATGCGCCGAATGAGCAGACCTAGACTGGCCAACCCGACAGCAATCAAGCCGATGAACTCAATGCCGACCCAACGGATTGATATGCGACCGGTCAAAGACCCCAGTATGTCCCACGCGGCGTGTAGCAGGACGGCAGCCAGGAATGCGCTGGCTATTGACCAGTTCAGAACGCTGTGACCCGCCCGTTGCCGCTCCCGCCACATGACGGCACACACGAGGCCCGTCCAGGCCCCGTGCCCGACGGGAGAGACCAGCGCCCGGACAAGGAGCGTTTCCTGAAGGGAGCCGATACTCCCCTGAGACTGCAGAAAAGCTGTGAGGCCATGCCCCATGCTCTCCAGAGCGGCGAATCCCATGCCGCTGGCGACGCCGAAGAGCAACCCATCAGCTTCCGAACGGTAGCGGCCGCGTAGATACACTGCGACTGGAATGATTAGTTTGGCACTTTCCTCGATCACGCCCACACCGAGCAACTGAAGGAATCCCAGTTTGCGCAGCGTTGCATACTCAACCAGTCCGGCCACAATCAGTCCCACTGCGCCACTCAGGAAGACTATGACGGCGATGGTTGGTACGGGGACATTCTTCACTTGAACACGCTGGTAAACATAGATCACAAACGTCACGGGCACGAGGGAGGCACCGAGGAGAATTACGGTTGGCAGGAGGTTGGGGTTACTTGTGACGACCAGCGCTGCGTCCATAGCTGCGAAAAGAGCAAACCCGCCAGCAAGCGCCAGGAACCACGTGTGTCTTACGAACTCAAGCCGTCTGAACACAATGCATCACTCTCCATGGGTCAACATCCATCTAGTCTCTCCCTCAACACTCTCAGATTCACGACATCCTCTCTGTTGTACTCCAGCAGCAGATCCAGGGCGGTCTGATCGCCGTCGATTTTGTATTTCCACCAGAGCAGCACCGCCTGAAATCCGCCAATGGTCGTTAGTCGCCTCGGGATGCCCAGTTGTTGCTCTACGGCTTTAAAACCGCCGTAGAGATTGTTCCGCCAACAGTCGTACATCAGATCATGGTGGTGGAATTGGGTCGAAAGGCTTACGTCTAAGCGGGCCTTTATGAAGGGAAGGTCAAAGCGCTTGCCGTTGTAGGTGAAAATGGTATCTACTCCGTCCAGCGCTTTGAGGAGTCTCTCTCTGGTTACCTCCTCGCCTACCAGTTGCACAAACCTGGGAGTACTCCCCCCAACGACGTAGATGCCGACGACTGTTACGTCGTCAAAGTACGGAGATAGGCCAGTAGTTTCGATATCCAGGTAGGCTTCGGTCATTGGTTCGGCCAGTCCCTTCTTTCGTTGCCCATCAACTCAGAATATAGCAGACAGGAGAGTGGGTTGAGAAGTCCCTTCGAAGAGGTTGTGAGTGACGGCTGGACGTGCCCTCTTCACCTTGTTGCGACTGGCACTTGCTCTCGCTCCAGAGAAATCCCTGCCCCAAGACAGAAACGGTTTGAGATGGAGGACTCTTTTTGTATCCAAGCTGAGGATGAGTGGTATAATCTCCTCGTGACCATGTCCTGCTAGTATGGACACGATGCCTCAAAGGGTGTTGCCAAAGTCAGAAGAGCAGGTAGAGGCAGTGATGAAAGGAAAGGAGTCCCTGATGCGAAGAAGACTAGTGAGGATAAGAGTAATAGACGACATTATCAAGTTGCTTATTGTCTTCAGCCTGGTGGGGCTTCCTATTGTGGCCTTCAGCTCATGTAGCTCAGCACAGACTATAGTGGATCCTTCAGGGAATAAGACTACTGAGGTGAGAGACTTAGAAAGCTTCAACAGTGTAGAACTTACAGTGCGTGGAACATTAGTTATTGAGCAGGGTGACAAGGATTCCATAAGCATAGAAACATATAAAAACCTGATGACTCTGGTTACAACCAATGTTTCTTCTGGCAAATTGACCATTGGTTTCAAAGAGGGCTATGGGGTTGGATACAGCGAGGGGGATATGGACTTTCGTCTAATGGCAAAAGACTTGAACAGCATCTCTAATAGTAGTCTTGGTTCAATAGCTGCTAGTGGTTTACACACCGAGGGTCTGGAGATGGATCTGACTAGTTACGGGGATATCAGTATTGACAATCTTGTTGTCGAAGGGAACCTGGTGATCAACTCGAGTGGTTTTGGGGACATGACTACTGATAACCTTGTGGTGACAGAGGGCTTGCAGATCAATTCGAACCGTATTGGCGGAGTGACGATTCAGAACCTTGTAGCCAAGGAGATTACCACTGAGATCACTGATTTGGGCATTGTCAGCCTGTCAGGCAAAGCAGATAAACAGACAATTACTAGTAGGGGTGTTGGCGTTTACGAAGCTGAAGGGCTTGAAAGTACTGAATGTACGGTGGAGATTAATGCCACCACTTTCCATACAGATTCTCCAGAGTGCAGGGTTAGTCTTAATGTGAGTGACAGCTTGGATGTCAGGCTTAATGGAGATGTGGACGTCTGCTATAAGGGAAACCCTCAAGTGACAGAGGAAGTATCTGGCAACGGTAGTGTAAAGAGAATCGAATAGATCTGGTCGAGTCCGCCTCTTTATTGCCGTCTAGCCTTGCCCCAGTGTGGCTTTGTTGAACGTCAAACTATTCTTATAGACTGGTGCCGAGGAGCAGAGTCGAACTGCTGACTGGAGTCAGACTGGTAGTTGAAGTGCCCGAAATGCTTCAAGCAATGGTGAATGATGGGTGATGCCCTGTTGCTGGGGGAAGAGGCATATTGTGAGTGCAGTCTGAATCCGTCACTGACGTTTGGCTGACCTTGAAGCTGATGCCTCGATTCTTGTCGCTAGCATTGCGAGTGGCATTTGCACCTGCTCCATTGGTTTCTGTGCCCCAAGACAGAAGCTCTTGGGATGCGAATAGTAAAAACAGCGGTTTTCAAATGGGGATGTTGTCATTGGAGTGTGGAAAGGCTACAAATGAGGGCAGATAAAGACTAAATAACCTTCATCTTCGGTCTTCTCCAAATTACCTCAGCGGAGTTGGGCTCTCTGGAATGAGTCGTCTGTCTAGCTTAGTCTGAAGAAACCGTATTTCCCTCTCCCTTCAGGGGGATAGACATGAACGCTGACTTTACCCTCTGCTCATAGTCTGGGTCTTCTCTGAGCTCCCTGAACAGAGGCCATTGAGCAAAATAGTCTTCTTCCATTTCATCCACGATGATTGCATTAGGGAGATTAGCGTAGAAGCCATCCCTGTCACTCTCTAGTGCACAAAGTGCCAGCTTATACATTGGACTGAGCGTGGACATGTCATATGTGGCAAGCTGTTTCTGTAATTCACTGGTTCTATTCTGCCACTTGAGGGATTGGCAGTAGTTCACATCTAACCCTAGACGAACGGCTCCGTCTGAAATCTTTTGTTGCTTGCCAAACAGACAAATTCGTTCCGCAGCATTCCATTGTTGCTTACAGAGCGCATCGTAACAGTCTGCGAGCAGAGTGCCGTCAGCAGACCTAATATCATCCTTTCTCCAATGCCGCCAGCAAGATTGAAGCAATACAACTCCTGCTAGATAGATCTCGTTGAAGACCCCTGAGAAGTAGTCTTCCGTTACACCAATCTGCTTGCCTTCCCTCAAATCCTTTGGTTTCTCAGGGGCAATCGAAATGTCAGCGTTTTTCAAATAGAACCTGTTAATCTTGCTGTTGTTATGAACTATTAGGTTTCTTCGCTCTATTGCCTCGTTGATTCTGTGCCAATTCACGATGTCCTCTTGAAGTTCAATGCCAAGCCGTTGTTTAAGGTATTTCTTTTGAGTCTCCAGGTTGTCCCGCAAAACCTTGTCTACTTCCTTGTTTACGACGCAATTCATTGCTTCAGTCAGATCACTACAAAGCCGTAGTTCGTCTAATCTCAGACATAGGTCTTTTTCAGAATCAGAAAGGCTCTCTGGGTAGCTCTGGTAGTAACAGTGAATCAAGTCAGACACTAGAAAATCAAAGTAGCTCAGCAACATAACAAGCGAACTCTTATATAGTAGGTCAATCTGCGTAGCAGTAAGAAGAGGGATCTTACTTGTGATTTGAAGAAGTTTTGCGTACGATCTATGGTCTATTATGATCTTGACGCCGTCTTGGGCTCCTTTCTTTGGTTTAACCTTGCTTTTGGAGCTTTCAGGTTCGGCTGTTTCCTGCTTTATGGCATTTCCCCTGATGAGTTCCTCCAATGTTTCCAACACTTTGTCTGACGTTGCTTTGTCGTACTCTTTGGCTATGGGAGCGACCCTGCCCACAAATATCTCTAAGCTCTCTAGATTTGACCTGAAGGCACCGTGGATGTCTCTTGGGCCATGTGGTTTTGATCCTTGCTTCTTTCCTTTTGTTCTTCCCTTACTTGTTCCCTCAGTCTTCGCTCCCACTTGCACTTGCCTCCTTTCGCATCCGTCCAAAAGCCAGGGTGGTTTGCTGACAACGACATTGAATCGTATCGTGGTCTTGGACAACAGATTGTAACATATGAGTTATACCTGATCAATGATCATATTGGTGCATAGGTATGGACTCTTCCAAATATCCTACTGCAATTGAAACAGCCCTCTAAGCCTCCTTCATACAATCTCCAGACCGAAGACAGAATCGATTTGAGGCGGAGGACTGTCTTTGTGTCCAAATTGGGGTTAGTGCTGCGATCGTGATAAGTCTATACTGTGTCGTATCATGTGTAACAGATCATCGCTCTTGACTCTATCCCTAACCCCATTGTATCATCTGCACTGCGATCACAGAATAAGATGAATGTTGGGCATGGCATAGAATGAATAATATATCGTCTAAGCACGGCATTGAGCATTTGAGAGCCTCTGACTGGGGCGATTTCGTAGCGTTCATAGATTCAAAATTGCTGTTTCCTCAGTATGTATGGAGAGGGCAACGTGATTCAACTTGGCTCTTGGAACCAACCCTAGATAGGGTTCTTAGAAGGCTGGGCAAAGCAGGAGACACAAAAGCAGCTAATGAACATTTGTTGCGGTTCACGTATGCAACCCGAGGTCGTCGTGGCAGTAATCCCCCCGGAATGGCAAGTGAGAATGATTGGTGGGCCCTAGGTCAACATCATGGCCTAGCCACTCCACTTTTGGATTGGACTGAATCCCCCTTTGTAGCGGCGTTCTTCGCATATGAATCAAACGAACCAAGCTCTAGAGGACGTCGCATGGTTTTTGGAGTCTCTAAAACTGCAGCTGAGCGCAAATCCAAGGAGATAGCCAAGCATCACACGGGAAGTACCCGCCCACCAATAGTTGAGTGTGTCGAGCCTTTTTCTGACGACAATCCTCGGCTTGTTAACCAACGTGCCCTCTTCACCCGCTCACCGTCTGGGATGGACCTTGAGGAATGGGTAGTTGCGAATTTCCCTGAAGACGAGAAAAAGGTCCGATTGAGGAAAATCGAACTTCCCGAAACAGAACGAGAAACAGCTTTGAGATCGCTAAACAGAATGAACATAAACCATGCTTCGCTATTTCCAGACCTTTATGGGGCATCAAAGTTCGCTAACTTGAATCTTGAAGTGGAGAAGTATTGACTGCACATCAACGCTTAACAACTCACTCCGGCTCCGAAACCTCGGGGTCTCAATAGAGTGCAGACCGACACAGCTTCAGACTGCCCTCAGACTTGATTCATCAATTGCATCTCTCCCTGATCTCCCAGATGATTCCACACTCTGGAAATCCCGAAAAAATCCGCTGGCGTTGAAACAGCCACTATATCCCCCTCAGCATAATCTCCATGCCCAAGACAAAACCTGCTTTTGGCAGCATGTCGGCAGGCAGTGAAGCTGCTGTCAGTTGAGCACTAACCTATAGTGTTTCAAGCAGTCGTCAAAGGTGATGCTTCTGGTATAGCGTAAAACCATGCTCAAGTCCTGCCAGCCTCCAAGGTGCATGATGTCGAGGGTAGACAGCCCTTTCCTGTGCAAATTGCAGGCAAAGCCTCTCCTGAAGCTGTGAGGATTGCACTTGATACCAGTGGCCTCTTGCAGCCTTCTGAGCATAGTCTTAATACCATCTTGATTCACACCCCCAGATTGTGTCCGTCTTGTGATCGCTGCCTAGATGTGCTCTTAACAGCGTTGCAGACCTCTCTGCGAATGGTGCTCTCTGCTGCTTATTGCCCTTGCCAATGATAGTGATGGTGAAGGTATCCCAGTTAATATCGTCTGCTTTGATACTCGCCAATTCGCTGAGCCTCATGCCGCTGTCAGCTAGGAGACTGACAATGCACTTGTCTCGTGGGTTATCCAGAGCATCGATGAGAGCATTCACCTGTTGCTCAGTGACGCTGGGTAATATCCTCTTCTCGACCTTTGGAGGTTCGACTGCGAGTATGGGGTTGTCTTGAGTCTTGAGGTTGTAGCCGGACCTTGTGGAATATAGCCAGTTGTAGAAGGCTCGGAGTGTTCTGTAGTATGCGTGCTTACCACCGTTGTGACAACGTAGCGACTGCAGGAATTGGGCTATGTCACGACTTGTTACGTGTAAGCCTACAACACTGCTGGCTCTTTGAAGGTAACCATCATAGCAGGTGATGGTTCGTGGTGATAGTCCCTGCCTTCGGGACTTGAGGAAGTCCTTGCGCAGAGTGTTGAGTGAAGAAAAACTGGTGCCGAGGAGCAGAGTCGAACTGCTGACACGCGGATTTTCAGTCCGCTGCTCTACCACCTGAGCTACCTCGGCAACCAATGAAGCTAAGAGAGAACGGCCCAAGCCAGAGCCTCAAAGCTGCTCAATTAGTATATTGGAGCAGGGCACTCCAGTCAATTTTGACCTGAGGGAATTGACTGGAGGATCTTCTACCGCCAGTATCTCCCGGGTCATTGAACTCTGGAGATGACCAGAAGACACTGCCAAGCGCTGGGATTCAATGAGGCATACCAAGCTCACATAAATGCCTCCCTCATCGATAGTTTGGGAAGGAAGCAAGCTTAGTCAGAATAGCGGAGTAGTAGTCTGCTGCTCTAAATCATAGGTGGCAGTGAATTCAGGGGACAGGCCGAAGTTCTATCAATCCGTCTAATATCCAAAGCCCAAGAGCCTTGTTCTCTTCCAGGCTAGCGAGTGAAACAAAGGCTGGGATGGGCATGTGCAGAAGGGTATGTCCAGGCTATTGGGGGGGGCCAAAGCCTGGAGAATTGCATAGGAAGATGAACCATCCCAGCCTTCTATCCACTTTTACCTTGTTTCAAACTCATCTTGTTTGTGGTTGCGAAGCCTCGTCTTTATTTGGGGGGCAACCCCCAAGCTCTTGCTGCCAAAGGGCTACCCACTTATCGAGCTTCTGCCACAGTGTTTCCAATTGTGCCTGGGTTTGGGTTGTGCCCTTCTTGCCCATTTTCTGCCTCCTTCCTGCCGTTTCCATAGCTCCCATCAGCACCCCTCATACCGCCCGTGGTCTATCCCAATAGGGATTCTTGCACCTGGGGCAAGCTCGTGGCCTATCACGTTTCCGTGGTATCCATTGATGGCCGCATCTCAGGCAATTCAGTGAAGGCAGGACATAGTCTCTGGATAACTCCTCACCCATCTGAGGGAAAGGTGATGTAGTTGAGGGTGGGGTAGTTGTGAAGGCAGGCTTGGCTTTCCTTTCCTTATTCATGCCGATGATAATATAGCCTTATCATCATATAATGTCAATAGGTCGGTGATATCGCTGTGTGGATAGCTTAGAGTTCTACGAGGCGCAGCTGAGATGCCTGCGCATATGACAAAACAAGAAGGGCGGACATCCCTGCCCACCCCTTGAGAGACTGGCGAAAGGCGCACTATGAACCGGGTGGTTCGAGACACTACTGAAGTTGTTTGGAGATCGCCTTATTAAGCAGCCCTTGAGCTCCGATGAGCTTTCTGTACCTTGCCTCGATCTTGGGGGCATGTCATTTGTGTTCTGTCAATACCTTATTAAAGAGTACGCAGGACAATCTAGAAGTTTTCTACCACCAAGCTCGGTCAATTCAATCAGGAATGCAGCGCAGATGAGCTTCCCGCCGGAGGCTTTGACCAAGTCGGCAGCCGCTCTGGCTGTGCCACCGGTTGCCAGGACGTCATCCACAATTAGGACACGCTGGCCTTCGTCGATGGCGTCAACATGCATTTCCAATGTGCCTAAACCATACTCAAGTGTGTAGTTCGTCGTGAGTCTCTCATACGGAAGTTTTCCTTCCTTACGGACTGGCACAAAACCACACTCCAGTTCATTTGCCAGCGCGGCTCCAAGAATAAAGCCCCTGGCTTCCATACTAACTATTAAGGCAATCTCTTCGTTCTTGAAACGATACGCCATCTTGTCAATGGCTTTCTTAAGGATGTTACCCTTGCGCAGAAGAGGTGTTATGTCGCGAAATGTCACGCCTGGCTTCGGCCAGTCCTTGATGTCACGGATGTACTTCTTGAACTCATCATCCTCGTGTTGGGAAACTAATCCACTATGATGCCGATTCCCTTCCCACATTGCCCCCCCCTTTTTATAAGTATCTCGCCCTTACCCCGTTCGGGTACCAGTTGTGTCCCAGAAAGCTTGTATGCGGAAGCCGACTAGGATAATACAAACAGGCAATAGTGTCTGTCAACCCCTGGCATCAGCAGCCTTATGACACCCCGACCTTATTGAATGGCTTTTACCGTTTGTTTTCCTTTATGTTAAAATCAGGTTGTAGGCCCTTAAGGCAGAGGAGCGGATCGCGGGACTTATGATTGTTGTGGGGTGTGGTGGCTAGGTTGCCTTTCTGCCTGAGGCAGATGTGGTTTTTTCAAGGAGAGGAGACTATGCCAGTCTATGAATATCGGTGCAAGAGCTGCCGTCGCAAAGTATCAGTGTATGTCAGGGGGTTCTCCACAACACCTGAAGCCGCCTGCAACTCCTGTGGAAGCAAGGACCTGGTTCGCCTTTTTTCCACTTTTGCTATGGGCAGGACAGATATGGATATTTATGATGATATCCTCTCTGATCCTGATCTGACCAAAAGGATGATGGCCAATGACCCCACGTCCCTGATCGAGTGGTCCCGGAGAATGGGTGGGACCGAGGGGGAAAAAGCCCCCGAATATCAGGAGATGGTGGAACGGTTGGAGAGGGGGGAAAATCCCGGGGGAGTGATGGCCGATATGAAGCAGAAGGAGCTTGCCGCCGATTCTCCGTCTGAGTCTGATTCCGGCGCTGGTATGGAAGAGTAGGTCGTCATGCCGGTTTACGAGTTTCGTTGCCGTTCGTGTCAGAAGAAATCGAGTTTCTTTGTCAGGAGCGTTAGTGAGTCTCCGTCTCCGGCCTGCCCCATTTGCGGCAGCCGGGAGTTGAGCCGGCTTATCTCCAGCTTTGCTTACCATAAGTCGCTGGCCACCATTCATGAGGAGTCTGGCGAGCCAGACAGTCCCGGAGCGGATTATTATAAAGACCCCCGCAATATTGGCCGGTGGACAGAGAAGAAGTTTGGGGAAATGGGAATGGAGATGCCTTCGCAGGTTCAGGATATGATCCAGGCTGCCCGTGAAGGAGACATGCCTGAGTCGGTGAAGGATCTTCAGCCCGGTCTGACTGAGGTTTAGTGCTGCGTCTTATCGATGCTAATATCGACCGTCTCGGAGAAGGACTCAGGGTACTTGAAGATGTAGCCCGCTTCCTTCTTAATGACGCTGCGCTCTGTCGGCGGCTGAAAACCCTGCGCCATAAGCTGGTTAGAGACGTTCAGCCCTTGGAGCAGGAGCTTCTGTCGGCCCGAAGGGTGGCGGAGGATGTCGGTGCCCCCGCAAAATTGCCCGCAGGAACCGAACACCAGGACCTCGTTGCTCTGGTGACGGCCAATTCCAGAAGGGTCCAGGAGTCGATAAGGGTTCTGGAGGAGTTCGCCCGCCTTTCAAGCGCCCCTATTGGGGCGAAGCCAGCGAAGCTGCAGCGGTTCCGTTTTGAAGCCTATGAGCTGGAGCAGGAGCTCGTTTCAAAATTGCTCCGGCACGATAAGCTGAGCCGGCTGAGCGGGCTTTATCTTGTTCTCGATACTCAGGCGCTGAAGGGGCGTGATGCAGTAGAGGTGGCTGCCCGGGCGATTCGCGGCGGGGCGAAGGTAATCCAACTGCGCGATAAGCATCTTATGAGAGGCGAGGTGCTGGAGATTGCCCGGAGGCTCAAGGAGATTTGTGCTGAGAAGGGCGTACTGTTTATTGTTAATGACTATCTGGATATAGCTCTGGCTGCAGGGGCTGACGGACTTCATTTGGGGCAGGAGGATTTGCCGCTGGCCGAGGCGCGCCGGCTTCTGCCCATAGACAGTCTTATCGGCTGTTCTGCCACCAGTTTATCCCAGGCGGTTAGGGCCCAGGCCGGTGGTGCTGACTATGTTGCCGTGGGGTCGATATACCCCACACTGTCAAAGGAGAAATTCAAGCTGGTGGGACTGGAGACATTAAGGCGGGTTAGATCAAGGGTATCGTTGCCTCTGATAGCCATCGGGGGCATAGATCATACCAATGTAAAAGAGGTCATGAAAGCAGGGGCCACTGGCGTGGCGGTGATCAGTGCTGTGCTGGGAGAGGATGATGTGGAGGAGGCAACCCGAAGGCTGGCGGCCAGGCTGAAGTAAATCTTATTGGCGGAGGTAGAATATGTCTAAATCAACTTCCAATCTGGAGGAAATCGCCCAGAGGATTCGAGCGGATTTTGCGGCTAGGGACGCGTCTCGGGAGAAGGCGCTCCGGCTCTGTAGAGAGGCCATTCGCTACAGTGCCAACTCCATCCGTGCTGTTCATCGCAGTGAGTTTGACCAGGCGCGTTCTTCACTGGAAACTGCCCGGGCCCATCTGCAGGAGGCGGGTGAAGCCTTGTCCCAGCACGGTGAAATGAACCATACCGGTTACCTTCATGATTCCCAGAAGGAGTATGCCGAAGGCTGTATCACCCTGGCGCTGGTTACGAACGGTGTTCTGCCCACGCCTGAGTCATTGAGCGTTAGCAATGCCGCCTACCTTCATGGGCTGGGAGAAGCGGTGGGAGAGATGCGGCGCCATCTGCTGGATGTCATCAGGAAAGATGATCCCTCGAGTTGTGAGGAGTTTCTGTCCAGCATGGATGATATCTACGGTGTCCTGGTGACTATGGATTTCCCGGATGCCCTGACCTATGGCTTGAGAAGGTTAACCGATGTAGTCCGGGGTATCCTGGAGAAGACCCGCGGTGATCTGACCATCGCTATGAGGCAGAGGGACCTGGAACAGAAGCTGGCGCATTTTATTAAGTAGCCTGAGCCTTTGACTTCGTTAAGGCACTCTACTCTCCACCTTTATGATCATCGCTTGAAACTGCCCCATTTTAGGGCGTATAATGCCGGCAGAGGAAAGAAATGAGAAAGCCTGCGGTAGCCGGTTCCTTCTACGATGGTTCAGCAGCAGGACTGCGCCGCCAGATTGAGGATTGCTTCAAGCACCCCCTGGGTCCGGGGGCGCTCCCTGGTTCTGCCAGGGCGGTGGAGAGGCGTATCCTGGGGCTGGTCAGCCCTCATGCGGGCTACATCTACTCCGGTCCTGTGGCGGCGAATGGCTTCTTTCAAATAGCCGCAGAAGGAAAGCCTCAGACTGTGGTTATCCTGGGGCCCAACCATCGCGGCCTGGGAGCAGCCGTGGCTGTTGGTGGACAGGATGCGTGGCAGACGCCGCTGGGTTCTGTTGAGATTGATGTTGAGGTGGGGCAGGCGATTGTCTCTGCCACACGGTGGGCTCGGTTGGATGACTTGGCCCATAGCATGGAACACTCTATCGAGATTCAGGTGCCTTTCCTCCAGTATATCTACGAAAACGGATTTCGGATTGTCTCCATCTCTATGCTGAGGCAGGATTGGGAGGTTAGCCGGGAACTGGGCCGGGCTGTAGCTGCCGCTCTCAAGGGGAAAAACGCTGTCATAATTGCCAGCTCTGATTTCAGTCACTACGAATCCCAGTCGATGGCCAGCAAGAAAGACCACCTGGCTCTGGAAGCCATCCTCAATCTGGAGCCGGAGCGGTTGGAGGAGACAGTGATCAGCCACAGCATCACTATGTGCGGCCCCGGGCCGGTGATGAGTATGCTGACTGCCTGTAAGGCTCTGGGGGCAAAGAAGGCCCGTCTCTTGCGCTATGCTACCTCAGGAGACATCACTGGCGATCACTCCCAGGTGGTGGGCTATGCCTCGGTAGAGGTCACCGCGTAGTCCCCGTGCCCTCCCTCATTTTCTTGTACATCAGCATGTGTTAACGTATGATCATGAATATGTATCACTTTATGATTGTAGGAGGCGCCGATGCCCACTGAGAATCAGGTGAAAGCTGCGCTGGGCGAAGTGCTTCTTCCGCAGGTGGTTCGCAGCCTGACGGACCTGAATATGGTTCGTAGCGTGGAGATAAAAGGTGGTAAGGTGAAGGTGACCCTGGCCTCCACCGGACTGAATCCCGGCGTCAAGGATTGGGTTCAGACCAGAGCCAGCAGCGCTGTGGAGAGTCTCCCCAAGGTAGCTGAGGTAAGCATAGAGTTCGTTGATGCCCCACCCCAGGAGCTGAACCAGGTTCGGCATATTGTTGCGGTGATGAGTGGCAAGGGAGGGGTCGGCAAGTCCCTGGTCACCAGTCTGCTGGCCATTGCCCTCAACCGTCAGGGCGGCAGGGCGGGCATACTGGATGCCGATATCACCGGTCCAAGTATCCCCAGGATGTTTGGTATCGATTCCCATCCGGGCGGCAGCGATGCGGCCATACTGCCTGTGCCATCGAAATCGGGAATCATGGTTATGTCTATCAACCTGCTGCTGCCTCATGATGATGACGCTGTTATCTGGCGTGGCCCTCTCATCGGCAAGGTAATCCAGCAGTTCTGGCAGGATGTGCTCTGGGGCAATCTCGATTGCCTCTTTGTTGACCTGCCTCCCGGAACGGCTGATGCTCCTCTTACTGTAATGCAGGTTCTTCCTCTTTCAGGCGTTGTCATTGCCCTCACTCCGCAGGATTTGACGGCTATGGTGGTGAGGAAGGCGGTCAAGATGGCGCAGATGATGAAGATACCCGTGCTGGGAGTGGTGGAGAACATGAGCTACCTCGTCTTGCCTGAGACGGGGAAGAAGCTGGAGATCTTCGGCAAGAGCAAAGGGGCCGAGATGGCGAAAACAGCCGGCGCCCCGCTCCTGGGTCAGTTGCCCCTGGACCCTGAGCTGGCCAGGCTTTGCGACGAAGGATTGATAGAGCGTTATAACTCCGAAGCTTTTGACAGCCTTGCCCGGGCCTTCACTGAGAGGCTGGCCTCCCTGGGCAAGTGACCGGCCATGAAGGATGGCTGCATCCTGCCTGTTGGGCTTGCTGCATCGCTCTCTGACCCCGCTGGCTCTCCTCGTGTGTCATTAGCCGATTATGTCATTCCCGTGCAAAAGGGAATCCAGGTTGGGGGATGCCTCTGATTTTCTCTATCTACAATGCGGATTGTGCTACAGGGCTTCTGGGCCCTATAGGTTGCTGATCGGGTGGGCAGAGATGTGTACCTTTTCCTTTGCCCATTCCTTACCAGCTTTGTGTTGACTACTAGGCCATTGGTATGGCTGTTCCCGTAGCTTTGGCGATGAGCTTGCCCTCCTGATTGGTCACTGTCATCTCTGCGATATCCACTCGCCTTCCCTTACGCAAAACCCGACACTCGGCGGTAAGCTCATCCTCCGGTGATGCCGCGGCGATAAAGTGAATGTTGAATTGGGTGGCGATGCTGGGACGGCCCATGGAGTTAACAGCAAAGGCAAAAGCCTGGTCAGCTACAGACATGACGATGCCGCCAAAGATGAACTGATTGAAGGTAAGGTATCCCGGTCGCAGCTTCATGGTCACCTTGGCGTGACCTGGTGCCAGTTCGAGCAGTTTCATATCCAGAAAGGAGCTGATAGGCTCCTTTTCTATCTTCGCTTTGAACTCTGCCAGGTTATCTTGGGCTTCATTGCCTGCTGACATTTGCCCTGCCTATCATCACCACAGTCCACTTATTGTTACTCAGGGCGTCCTCTTCCCAACCAGCCATTGTTCTAATGAAGCATACCCCCTTTGGCACACGACATCCAAAAGTGCTGCAATGGCAACTTCAGGACTTTTTGGCAGCCTTGGCACCAGCGATCTTGGCATCCATAAAAAGCTTGAAGGCTTCGCGCGAGTTATAGGTGAACTTGAATCCGGTCGTCTTGGTGAGCTTCTCGGTGTTGACCAGTATCGGGTACTTCATGTACTCGAGACCGCCGGCCGGGGATTTCTTCTGGATACGCAGTGCCCAACTGATGCTTATCAGTGGTGACCAGACCCACGAAGGAAGACCGAGAGACGGTTTGCCAGTAGCCCTCAGCATATCTCTGTAGCTCACAGACCCATCGGCGCCTGCGTTGAAGATCCCCGCGCGCCTTTCTTTGAGCAGAGTTACTACCAGTCTGGCCAGGTCTTGCTCGTATATGAATTGCCACCCTGGATTATACCCGGCACAGTACATCGTTATTGGCATGAACAGAACATTCAGACCCGAGGGACCGGCCTCCGGCCCTGTCACTGATACGACGCGCACAATGGTCACGCACTGCTTCGGGTGAGCCTTCCCGTACTCCTGAAACATCAGGTCAACCTCGGTTTTGTCTTCACCATAGGGGAAATTGGGAGTGGGCTTCAGTGGCTGATCTTCGGTGATCAGTGCGGGATTATCACGGTGCGCCCCATAAACGGTATGGCTGCTTTGGTAGAAAAGGGCTTCCACCGACGTCGCCTCGCAAGCGTGCAGGAAACTCTGTGTCCCACCTATATTGATGCCGTGGGCATCAACGTGGGTTTTTGGCGGGACAATGAAAGCCAGGTGCAACGCCGTGTCCACCTTGTTTTGAGCGAAGATGTCAATTAAGGACTCACGTACATCCCGCGAATAGAACTTGAGCTTGCTAGTGGAGTAACTGGGCGGCCTGATGTCTATGCCAACAACAGTCTCCACTTCCTTTTCCTCATCCAGCCTTTTGAGTAGCTGGGCACCCAGATAGCCCGAGACCCCCGTTATAACGACGCTTCTCACCTTTGCCTCCTTGATTTGCTTTCTACTGGGTGATATCACCCTCCATGCATGAAACCCGATCAGCAATGCAGGGTACGCAGAATTTCTCCCCAGTTGGCCGAGAGTATGACTTGCCCAGCGACCCGATGTCAAGTTGCGAATAGAATCGGACATTTTCCCTGTGCCGATCTCCGGGCGGCAGGTTGTCCTATTGACGGGACTCGGTGGTGAGTATATACTTTCAGTATGAAACTATTGCATAAGGAAACTGATGTGCTGGCCCCCGATGTCGAATGTGCTGCGCTGCTGATGGATGTGGTTCCTCTCGTGATGCACCGCATCCGCATGGAAATGCGCAGCCAGCGGATGCCCAGCCTTTCAGTGCCCCAATTGCGTGCCCTCATATATCTCTACCGGAACGAGGGCGCTTCACTTTCCGAACTTGCAGAGCACATTGGGCTGGAGTTGCCCTCCATGTCCAAGGGAGTCGATGTGCTAGTTACCCGAGGATGGGTCGTCCGTCGGGTGCTTCCGGCCGACCGCCGCTACATTAGTCTAAGGCTAAGTACACGCGGGCTCGCCGAGCTCAAGCGGGCGCGCCGCATCGCTGAGGCACACCTAATGGAAGCGCTCGCAGTATTGTCATCTGCACAGCAGGCTAAGATCGTGGAAGCACTACAAGCGTTACGCATTGTCTTCGCGCCGGAGAGGGCTGCTGCAGCCGGAGAGGGCTGGTAATTCAGTGCCAAATCCAATTTTAGAGACTGTCGCACTCACCCGCCGCTTTGGAGACCTCACTGCTGTGGATAACCTGACTATTTCTGTAGAGCCTGGTGAGGTATTCGGATTGCTTGGCCCCAACGGTGCCGGCAAGACCACGGTCATCAAGATGTTCACCACCCTGCTGCTACCAACGTCTGGCGAGGCAAGTGTTGCTGGTTTCAGCATCACCCGCCGAGCCCCGGATGTGCGGCGTGTCACTGGATATGTGCCCCAGCTTATCTCAGCAGACGGCACGCTCACTGGCCATGAAAACCTGATGGTCTTTGCCAAGCTCTACGACGTACCGCGCGCCGAACGCAAATCGCGGGTTATGGAAGGGCTCTCGTTTATGGGGCTGGAGGATGCTGCCAACAAGCTGGTGCGCACCTACTCCGGCGGCATGATCCGTCGGCTGGAGATTGTGCAGTCCGTTCTTCATCGTCCCAAGGTTCTTTTCCTGGATGAACCAACGGTGGGACTGGACCACTTGGCTCGCAAAGCGCTGTGGGAGCACATCGGTCAACTGCGTGCTGAATACGGCACTACCATCTTCTTGACCACACATCTTATGGAGGAAGCGGACCACCTCTGCACTCGTGTGGCGATTATGCACCATGGGAAGCTCGTTGCACTGGGAGCACCGGCTGACCTCAAAGCATCCATTGGCATGAATGGTGCCACATTGGAGGATGTCTTTATCCACTTTGCCGGTGACAAACTGGAACCGGAGTCAGGAGCAAATTACCGTGAGACCCGTCAAACAAGGCGAACCGCCAAGCGGCTCGGTTGAAAAGGCACTGAAACAGCCAATGAATCCCTTGATCACAGTCAGCAGATTTGTCTATAAGACCTGGGTCATTGCTGAGCTTGAGATCCGCAAGTTGCGGCACGATCCTACGGAACTGATCACTCGGGCAGTACAGCCGGTGCTTTGGTTGCTCGTATTCGGGCAGGTGTTCACCCGCATACATGCCATCCCCACCCCAGGAATGAGCTACATCGATTTCTTGGCCCCTGGCATCTTGGCCCAGAGCGTACTTTTCATCGCCATCTTCAGCGGCATGTCGCTCATCTGGGAGCGGGACCTGGGGATTATCCACAAGTTCCTGGCCAGCCCTACACCACGAACGGCATTGGCGCTGGGCAAGGCGCTCTCCGGTGGAGTCCGTGCCCTTCCACAGTCCATCCTGGTCTATGTTCTGGCCGCCATTCTAGGTGTGAAGATAGACTGGAATCCCCTAGCCCTGATCGGAGTGCTGACAGCTATCTTGCTGGGGGCGGCCGCATTCTCCGCCTTCTCTCTTATTATCGCCCTGTTAGTCAAGACACGTGAACGGTTTATGGGCATTGGCCAGGTGCTGACCATGCCATTCTTCTTCGCCAGCAGCGCCATCTATCCCATTTCGATAATGCCTGGCTGGTTGAAGGTAATCGCACATGGTAACCCGCTGACCTATGAGGTAGATGCACTGCGGGCTTTGATGTTGAGTGGTGGCACTAGTTCCTTCGGCTTGGCTCTCGACTTCGGGGTTCTGGCATCGGTCACAATAGTGCTGGTTATCATTGCCGGTCGGCTCTATCCGAGAGCAGTTACCTAGAAGTCTATCGGAGTCGAATCACATAATAAGGTCGGTATCAATGACCTGCGACCGTCCACTAGGGAATAAGAGACAAGGCAAACCTTTTGACTCGATGCCAGTTTTCGAGTAGATATCAGGATAAGATGCTGGCTACTCCAGAAAGCGGTGTTTCAAATTCATCATGTCCCGATAGGGAACTACCCCGAGTATCTTGCCGGTGTCATCGTCAACGACGGGAATGGCCCGAAAGCCATATCGCGTGAACTTGGCCGAGGCTTCCCTCAGTGTGCTTGTGGGCTTCAAGCTTGCCACTACATCAGTCATAACGTCTTTCAACAGGGCATTCTCGCTTGCCTTGAGCATGTCTCGAACGTCGATGACGCCCAGCAGCTTATCCTGCTCATCAACAACGTAGAGATACATTATTACGTCGGCATCTTTGACGACGCGGCGATACTCTCTGCCTGCCTGCTGGATGGTCATATTTGGCCCGAATTTCAGGAAATTCGAAGTGGCATAGTTGAGGATCTTTTCCTCATGTCTTTCCAATATAGACTGGATCTTTCTGCCGTTCTCATTGTCCAGCAGCTTTAGGATGGCATTTGCCTCCGAGGATGGCAGAACTGCCAGAACATCCGCGGCCTGGCCCGGCGTCATCTCGTTAATGAGCTTAGCTATTTTCTCCTTGCTTAGATAGGAAAGGATGGCTCTCTGCACACTGGGGTCGATTTCCTCCAGAGTATCCGATGCGTGGCTGGTATCGAGTTCATCAAAGATCAAAGCCCGTTGTTCCTGGTCCAGACTTTCAAGGATGTCTGCCAGATCAACGGGGTGCATCTCGGACAGTCGCTCCTTCAGGATGTTCAGCTTAACGTCTCCTTTGAAGCTGCTAATATGCGTCGGCAGGGCCTGGAAGTAAGTCCAGGAAATCGTTTCCCTCTTCATCCTGCTAGCCATGCTATTGATCAGGTCAGCCATCCTCTTCAGCCCCATCCGTCGAAGTAATCCGTATTTGCTGACGTCTACTTCGCTCACATATAGTCTGTTGTTGACCAGGATCATTTTCACGTCGTAAACCACCTCCACCTCCCTGCCCTCCAAGTCCAGAACCTTCTTGTCCAGGATATAGTCCTTCAACAAGGTCTCCTTGCCAAGATTCGCCTCATACTTCTGCAGTGAATCAATATCAGTAGTGATCTCTCTGGTGGTTAGCGACCGGATTCTGTCCCACGGAATAAGAAGGGCGGGGTTACCAAACGGGCGGTTGACGTAAATGTGGGTCACTACCGGTACTCTGCCGTTTTCCACAATAACAAAATCGGCCAGCCTGCCAATCCTCTTGCCATTTCGGATGACCCTCGCTCCAAGAAGTTCAGTCAGGAAATAAACCTGCTCGTGCTGCTTGCTCTTTGCCGAAATGCTATTGTTTATCATTCACCTGAAAGCCACGGTTTACTTTACCACCGTCGTGAAGAACTTATAAAACAATACTCCCACGAGGACCAGCAAGTAAAGTCGGAGCATCAGCAGAGCGATGCTGACCAGTCTGGTCTGTTTTATACGCGGTGTACTATACTTCCTGTTGATCTCTGTGAATTTGTGAAATCTGCCCTGAAGGAAGTGCTTCATTTGTCTACCATATTAACCCTTTGGAGTCCTGCACCATAGATTATCCCTCCCGCAACTGAGCTCTCTCATTTGAATATCCCGGGGAAAAGCGCGCTCACGGCATACAATGTCGACAGGATAACAATGGCTATTACTATACTGAAGCCAATAATGTTCTGAAACAGAGTATTCTTGTATTTCCCCATCACCTCTGCATCGTTAAGAAGCAGTAGCAGGAATACCAGTGCAGCCGGGAGCAGGGTTACGGCAACCACCTGCACGAAGAGTGTAATGATAACGAGCACTTTCGAGGAGGATACCAGGACCACTGTGCCGGCGGTAATCAACACCAAGAAATAGATGATATAGAACCACGGAGCTTCTTTGATCTTGTTATTCAGTGAATGTGCCCAGCCGAAAACCTCGCCAAAAGCCCAGGAACTGGCCAGGGAGATACAAATAGCACCGAGAAGTCCTGCATCAAAAAGGCCGATGGCCAGAAACGTGCCCACATATTGATTTACTCCTCTGAGTGCCTGGGCGGCGTGGGCAGCACTATCTATGTTGACACCCCTTAGAAGCGTCCCGCTCACGATAATGCAGAAAACGGCCACCACCACGGTGAATACCGAGCCGAAAGCAGTGTCCACCCGTTCCCAGGGGATATCCTTTTCCTGCATGCGTTTATCGACCACTGAGCTTTGCTGGAAGAAGATCATCCAGGGGGCGATGGTGGTCCCGATATTAGCCATCAGGAAGAAGAAAATCTCATTATTGAATCCGCCGGGAAAGCCGGGCACCAGGCCCTGCCGAAGAATGCTGGAAACCGACGGATGAACGAGGAAGGCAGTGGGGATATAGATCAGATTCAAGACACAGAACAGCATCACCAGTTTTTCCCAGGTCCAGTAGCGCCCCTGTATAACCATTGCTCCCATGAGGACTGAAACGCAGATCACGGTGACAATGGGAGGGACGTGAAAGATGCTCATCGCTGCGGTCATGCCGATGAACTCCGTAATCAGAGTCAGCCAATCCACCAGGAACAAATCGAGGAGGGAGAACCACCCCCAAAATGGGCCAAAGGAATCGAAGATAGCCTCGGCATGACCGCGCTTGGTCACAGCTCCCAAACGCACTGTCATCTCCTGGACAACATAGGCCACCGGCCCCAGCAGCACGACAAACCAGATCAGACCGTAACCGAATTTGGAACCGGTAACTATGTAGGTGGTTATGCCACCGGCATCATTGTCTGCCACCATCACAATAATGCCCGGCCCGGCAATCATCAGGAACAGTCTTATGGCCTTGATAACCCTGCGGTATTTGTAAAACAGGCTGGCCAAAAGACCCATTATTCAATCACTTCTTTGGATTGTGGTATTCTGCCTGGTGCCTGGAATGAACAGGGGACGAGATGTCTTTCGGTACACTGCCCTGCTCACAACTAACAGTCGCTGATGCCTCAAATTCATTTGGGGGTAATACCCCACTCTGCATAAGATCTCTTGATGCTGCAGTGCATTATCAGAACGTGGGTAGGATATGCAGTTAAACAATTTAGGTCGCTGAGCGGTGTCTGTCAAGTTGACGAGGTTATATCAGGACCACGATGTTCCAAGACAGCCTGCAGAAAAGGACTTTTCAACTTAACATAACTCCAGAGTGCCAGGGTGACGGCACTATATTCAGGTACCTCTGTCAATTTGAACCTGAACGAGGCTTGGGCTATCCTATTATATGGGAAGGAGGTTCAAGATCGAATCATCGCTGGAGCACAGCCAGACTCCGCCCAAGTTGGGTCTGATTTTCAATATTCAGAGATTTAGCATTCATGATGGTCCTGGTATCAGGACCACTGTCTTCTTCAAGGGTTGTCCCCTGCGCTGTCGTTGGTGTTCTAATCCTGAGTCTTGGAACGACTACCCTGAGATTGTTACCAACGATGTCAAGTGCACCAAATGTGGCCGCTGTCAGCCGGTATGCCCGGTAGATGCGATAGTGGTGGATCAGGGGGGGCGGAAGCTCAATCGCTCACTCTGTAATCTGTGCCTGAAGTGCGCTGACGTTTGCCCCACCGGGGCCCTGGCGGTCACCGGCCAGTGGATGACTCTAGGAGAGGTGATGAAGGAAGTTGAGGCTGATGGTCTTTTCTATCAGAACTCTGGAGGTGGTGTCACCCTCTCTGGTGGTGATCCTCTCATGCAGTGGGAATTCGCCCTGGAATTGCTGAAGGATTGCAAAGAAAAGGGAATTCACACTGCCATCGAAACCTCGGGATATGCACCCTGGGAGGTGCTGGCCAAGATTCTGGATTATACGGATCTGGCCCTCTTCGATATCAAACATATGGATGCAGCGCGGCACCAGTGGGGAACAGGTAAGGGCAACGAGCTCATTCTCGATAATGCTCGGAGGACTGCGGCCAAGGTGAGAACCTGGCTCAGGGTGCCCCTTATCCCTGGATATAACGACTCTGAGGAAAACCTGAAGGCGGTAGCCAGGTTGGGCCTTGAGATCGGGGCAGAGAAGGTCTCCCTGCTTCCTTATCACATCTGGGGAAAGTCCAAATATGGCAGGCTGGGCCGGCAGTATCCTATGGAGCAGACGCCGCTTCCGTCTGACGACCTTGTCAAGCGGTGTGAGAAGGTCATCGCAGACGTGGGACTGAAAGCCACTATTGGCAGATGACCTGTCCCGGAGAGATCAGGGGAGATATTCTCGGAGGCAGTTCCCCTCGAAGAACTGGAGAGGCCTGTTATGGATGACGCAGGGGCAACATACTCTGAAAAGGTGATTGCCCACAGCTTGAATCCGAGGAACGTGGGCGAATTCGAACGTCCCGATGGGTTCGGAAGGGCGAGCCGATCCTGCGGGGATACTCTTCAGATCTGTCTCCAGGTGAGGGACGGCAGAGTCGTGGATGCCAGATTCGTCACTGATGGCTGTGGACCGACTATTGCCTGTGGCAGCATGGCAACAGAGCTGGTGAAGGGGAGAACCATCACCGAGGCCCTGGCGATCACCGAGGATGATATTCTAAATGCCCTGGATGGCTTGCCTGAGTCCGAGGTTCACTGTGCTGCTCTGGCAACGAACACATTGAGGCTGGCGCTCAGCGATTACATTTCCCTGCAGCGGGAGCCGTGGAAACGGGCCTACCGGAAGATAGAGCCTTTTGTTCCCAGCAGATAGGCCAATCCATTACCATCTCTGCCCGCCAGCTTACTGGCGGGGATCACTTGCTGGAGGGGGATCCCCGCAAAATCGCAGATTTTGTGGGGTTTTACTAAAGTAGCCCCTGCACCTTCGAACGGAGCGTTTTCTCAGGAACGGCCCCCATACTCTGCTCGATCAACTGGCCATTCTTGAAGAATATCAGCGTGGGTATGCTCATCACCTTGTATTTCTGGGCCAGTTGCTGATTTTCATCCACGTTGACCTTGCAGAACTTCAATTTCCCCTTGAATTCCTCTGAGAGTTTTTCCACGATAGGGCCGATCATGCGGCAGGGGCCGCACCAGGGGGCCCAGAAATCTACTACGACAGGGAGACTGGATTTCAAGACCTGCTGCTCGAAGTCCTTGTCACTTATCTCGATCACCATTGCGTTTTTCTCCTTCTGTGCAATAGGCCACGGTCATGACTGTTGCCAACTTGTTTATAATATCAGAGGTTGTGATGGTAAAATGAACTGATTTTGCCTGAGACGGGGTCATTATATCCCCTGAGGCGGGGTCTGGCAATTAGAACAAGCATATTCGTTTTTGGAGGAGACCATAGCAAAAGAAGTCGTTCTGACCATCGACGGCAGGGAAGTCAAGGCCCGCAGAGGAGAAAGGCTCCTCTGGGCGGCTTTGGATCACGACATCTATATTCCCAATCTCTGTGCCATCCGGGAAGCCGATTTGCCCTTTGGCGGCTGCCGGCTCTGCTTCGTTGAGATCAAGGGCAGGCGGGCTCCGGTGACTGCCTGCAGTCAGTTCGTTGAGGAGGGGATGGTGGTCCTTACCACTACCCCCAAGGTGAAACGGCTGCGCCGCACTGCCTTTGAGCTCCTCCTCTCGCATCACCATCTCGATTGTGGCCACTGTGCCAGGAATCGGAATTGTGAACTGCAGCGAATTGCCGCCCGCGAAGGGTTCAAGATGAAACTGCAGAGGTTCCGGCGCATTCCCATGTCGTTGCCTGTAGATTCCAGTCATCCCCTATTTATTTACGACCCGAATAAGTGCGTTCTTTGTGGCAAGTGTGTCTGGGTCTGCCATGAGCGGGGTATCGGCAGCATTGATTTTGCCCATAGAGGTATTGATACCAGGGTGAGCACTTTCGATAATATTCCGCTGATTGATTCTAGTTGTGATTCCTGTCTTGAATGTGTGCAGGTTTGCCCTGTGGGCTCTCTGGTTATCAGGGACGGCAAAAAATCTAGTGAGGGGTGAGCAAAATGGGACTTCGTATAACTACTTTGAGTGAGAATGCGGTTTCATCAGCCGTGCCGCGGGGACTGCTCGGGGAGTGGGGACTGAGTGTCCTGGTGGAGGTGGGTAATGTCAGGATTCTTCTGGATGCGGGACAGAGTGTTTCTGCTGTTAATAACGGCGACCTTCTTGACGTAGAGTGGACTCAAATAGATGCCATAGTCCTCAGTCATGGACACTACGATCACACTGCTGGCTTGCGGAGGGCGCTGGGCAAGATCGGGAAGCGGGTGAGGGTGATTGCGCATCCTGATGTGTGGACGGCGAAGTATCTACAGATAGCTAAGGATAAAGCCCCTGCCTATATTGGAATACCATGCCAGAAAGTGGAACTGGAAAGCCTGGGTGCCGACTTTCAACTCACTCACGATCCCGTGTGGCTGTCGGAGAATGTGGTCACCAGCGGCGAGATTCCGATGACTACTGACTACGAGAGCATCGACCCTGGTCTCTACGTTGGAGAGGGTGGTGAGTTTTTTCCTGATCCTTTGGCTGATGATCAGGCCATCTTCATCAAGACAGATAAGGGGTTGGTGGTTATTCTGGGCTGTGCTCACCGTGGGGTTATCAATACTCTACGTCATGCCCGGAGTGTCACCGGCGTGGATCTTATTCATACCGTGGTCGGAGGAACGCACCTCATTCGGGCGTCTGAGGCGCAACTGGAGATGACCATCGCTGATCTGAAAGGGCTTGGGGTGCAGAGGTTAGGGGTATCTCACTGCACCGGCATGATGGCAGCAGTGCGGCTGGCTCAGGAGTTTGGTCAGAATTTCTTCTTCAATAACGCCGGCACACGGATTACCCTTTGAGGATTATTTGTTATTAGATTAGTGAATATAGTGAATACGGCAGGCGTGGATAGACTCACAAGGTTTGTGAAGGCTGCCTTTCTGGTATCCCTGGTAGCCCTGCTTCTTATCAGTGCGGCAGGTTGCGTTATAAATAGTGGAGGAGCCGAATCGAAAGTAAATTGGCTCTACGACATGGATGATGCCTTGAGCCGGGCGCAAAGTGAGAACAAGCCTATAATGATAGACTTCTATGCTGACTGGTGTGGTCCCTGCCGGCAACTGGACAGGGATACCTATTCTGATGATGCACTGAGTGCCTTTCTGAATGAAAACCTCGTCTGCCTGAAGATCAATGTGGACAAGAATAAGACGCTGGCCTCGAACTACAACATAGTGAGCATTCCTGCGATTGTTTTTCTCTCGCCAGATGGAACACGGATTGGGAAATGGGTTGGCTTCACGCCACCTGCCAGGTTCTATCAGGATGCTCAGGCAATGCTGAGCCAGTGGAGCCCTCAGCCCTGAGGATGGCGCATGTTGGGAGACTCGAGATATGAAGCGGAGTAGATTGCTCACCCTTCGCTTAGTGCTGTTGGGTCTGTTCATTGCCTCTGTGGCTGTCTTTGCTGCAGCCCAGTATGGCCTCGTTCACAGCTTTGTCAGGTTTCTGTGTACTTCCTGCCTGGGGCTGGGTGGCTGAGAACCAATGAGGAGGCTACGGTGGTTGACGCAGTTCCTTGCCCTGGCCCTGGCTAATATTGGCTTCATACAAATCCTGAAAACAGGCATCCCCTGCCCCTTCTTCTATTGTTATGGTTGCCCTGCAGCCGCCTTCGCCTGCCCCATAGGCGTCTTTCAGCATTACGCTGCTCTGCAGCAGTTTCCCTTCTATGCCCTGGGTGTGGTGGGCCTGTTTGGTCTGGCCCTGGGGCGGTTCTGGTGTGGCTGGGCCTGCCCCTTTGGCACAGTGCAGGACCTGGTTGCCTGGATAAGACGGCGTGATGACACATTCCGGCTCCCCCGTGTTGCCTGGACCAAGTTTTTGGTCCTGGGGGTGGTTCTACTTCTGGCCTGGCTGGCTGCGGAGACCCTCTTTTGCAAGGTCTGTCCGGCGGGCAGCCTGTTTGCCGCCATCCCGCACCGGTTTGTGTCGCCTGATCTTGACTTCGGGACTTTCTTTTATGTCCATCTGGCGACGCTGGCAGTAGCGCTGGTGGCCTTCTTTCTCATCGGGCGGTTCTGGTGTCGCTACCTCTGTCCGCTCGGTGCCATATTTGGTGCCTTCAATCCGGTAAGCATATTGAAAGTGAAGGTGGACTTCAGTAAATGCACCCGCTGTGAGAACTGCCTCAAGGTCTGCCCGGCCAAAATCGAGAAACTGGAGGAGATAGAGAACTGTACTGACTGCACCCGCTGTGGCAAATGTATCGAGTCCTGCGACTCAGAGGCAGTGAAAATCTCCGCCTCCTTCAAAGAGTAGTTTGCATTATGCTCCTTGCTTGCCAGAATGACCCCAACAAGAATTGTTGAGGTGATTAAGATGGCAGTAGCAGAGATAAGTGTTATTCCCATCGGCACAGGAAGCACTTCTGTGAGCGAGCATGTGGTCAGAGGGCGGTAACTACCATTAATATCGATGACCGGAGAGACAAGCCCCCGACCATGAGCGGCAAGGTGGAGTCGGTGAGGAAAAAGCTGGGGCGCTAGATATCAAAGAACTCTCCGCCCGTGTTTGAAAGCTACAACTGGCTCAGGATTTCTGCCACTCTATGCGCTGTCGTCCCGGTCAGAGTGGCGCACTTCTCGATGGTCTCCGGACCCCGTGGGCCAAAATAGTGATTAACCACTTCATTCATGTCAAACCAGTTGACACCGGTGATTTCTGAACAGACAGTACTCTTGAACATCGGCTTGAACCAGAGAGTTAGCTGGTGCGAGGGCTCGAAGGCCGGCAGGATAGCCTCAAGCCCCTGGTCGATGCTGGTTCGTCCCACTCTGGCGCTGATAAGCACGAAGCCTGTGGTCAATGCGCCGCAGGTCAAGCCGCAGCTTCCTCCACCCTGGAGCCCACCTATCGCTTTGAACCAGAAGTCGTCCCTAAGTTCCAGAACATCTTGAAATGCCTGGAACATCGATTGAGAACAGCCAAAACACTTCTTGTAGTTCTCGTATGCCAGCTTGCCTACCCTTTCCCGATTAGTCTCTGAACTGAATACCTCTCTGGTTCTCTCTTCAAACTTCCTGGCGAAGTCGGTCATTGCAGCAGATTCCTCTGATTCCATTCCCCCTCCTGTTGCTCTTCGTTATCATAGACTTTAGCATAACTGGTTTAAGTCCACCATTGGTTGGTTAAGGTGACTCCATTGTGCTCGGAACGGTGTTACGGGACCACCCACCGTGATAGAATAAGCGGTGTTGCAGCCTGGAATGAATAGAAACAGCCATGCTATTGTGATGGGGGTGCACGTTGAAAATTGGCGTCCTCTCTGATACCCACGTTGATTCGCTCGGACAGATCCCGTCCCCGATTCTGAAAGCTCTAGGTGAGGTGGACCTCATCGTGCATGCTGGCGATTTCACCGAAACGGCGGTGCTGGAGGGGCTCAGAACGCTGGCGGAAGTGAAGGCGGTAGCCGGCAACATGGACTCGAATGAAATCAAGAGAATGCTGCCCCGAAAGGAGCAGTTCATGGTCGGCGGGAAAAGGGTAGGGCTGACTCATGGTTCAGGTCCGCCCTGGGGATTGGCAGGCAAGGTGAGAGATATATTCGACAATGTGGACCTTATCATTTACGGTCATTCGCACCAGTTGGTGAATGAATATATTAACGGAGCTCTCTTGTTTAACCCGGGTCGGTGCAGGAACTCCTTCGGCATCCTGACCATCGGCGATGAGATAAAGACCGAGATAATAAGGGTTTGAGCTGCAGAAAACGGTGGCACAATATCCGCAAGTGCCTGCTAGGCCCTGATGATGTGTGTAGTAGCCCTTGTAATGATTGGTGACCCTGGGTTGTGACCGTAATGCAATACTATTGCATTTGCTCTCTGGTCGTGCTATAGTTTGGCTGGCTGTTGTGGGACTGGAGTCTGTGAATGTCTTTCGTTGAGTATTCCATAAAGGTGCTGCGCTCCAGAGGCTATAAGGTGACCAGGCCTCGAAAGCAGGTACTTGAGGCGATTGAGAATGCTGCAGGACCCGTTTCGCCCTATGACATTGAAAGAATGGTACAACAGCATGGCGAGCATCTGGACCCTGTCACTGTCTACCGGGTGATTAACCTGTTGTGTTCCTTGACCCTGGTACATAAAGTCCTGTCACGCGGCGGATTCGTTAAATGCGATTTGCTTGAGGAGCCGGGCTGCCATCGTTTTCTGGTATGCCGTGGCTGCGGAATACTCCAGGAGTTCACTGATGATTCGTTGTGCCGTCAGGAGAGTCAGATTGCTCAGAGATTGGGATTTCAGGCTGAGCATCATCTGACCGAATCCTCAGGTCTTTGTCAGCGCTGCCGTTGACTGCGGTGCTGTGAAAAGAAGAAATAATGCTTGGTTTGGTGAAGCCACGATTTGAGTTCGGTAAACGCATTGCTGTCTTGTTACTGGCTTTGCTTGTGGTTCTGGGTGCTGTTGCCTGCGCGCCACGTGCGAGCACGGGGAAACTCAAGGTTGTAGCGACAATATTTCCTCTGGCGGATTTTGTGAAGAACGTGGCTGGAGATAGGGTGGAGGTGATCACTCTCCTGCCACCTGGAGCAGATCCACATACCTGGGAACCATTGCCGGAGCAAGTGAAAACGATTGCTGAGGCGAGGCTTCTCGTCATCAATGGGGCAGGACTGGAGTTCTGGGCAGAGAAGGTGGTCAAGGCAGCAGCCAGCCCCGATCTGGTGGTGGTGGATACCTCTGCGATACCTGCGATGGAAGGCGCTCTGCTTACTGGTGATGAGCATGAAGGAGGGGTGAATCCTCATGTCTGGGCTGACCCTCTCCTGGCACAGAAGCAGGTTGAGGCCATTGCAGAAGCTCTCATTATGGTGGACCCAGCGAACAAGGATGCTTACATAGCAAATGCCGCTGCCTACGTTGTCGAACTAAAGTCTCTGGATGAGGAGATCAGAAACACAACGCAGTTGTTCTCTATCCGAGATTTCATTACCATTCATCCTTCCTGGACCTACTTTGCCGGGAGGTATGGATTGGTCGAGGCAGCCGTGATAGAGGAGTCGCCAGGTGGGGAGCCTTCAGCGGCTTATATCCAACAGGTGGTTGACCTGGCACGGGAGCTCAAGGTGAAAGCCATTTTTGCTGAGCCTCAGTTCAGCTCTAAGGCAGCAGACACTATTGCTGCCGAGAGCGGATCCCAGGTTCTTTTTCTTGACGCTATCGGTGGTGCTGACCTGCCAGGCAGGGACAGTTATATTAACCTCATGAGATATAACCTGGACCAAATGAAGCAGGCGATGCAGTGACAATATCGAGTGTAGTCAGCCTTGAAGATGTCTGGGTGTACTACCAGGAGACCACGGCTCTGGAGGCTGTCAGCTTGGAGATAGAAGACGGTGAGTTTTTGGGTCTCATTGGCCCCAATGGCAGCGGCAAGACTACCTTGATCAAGGTCATCCTCGGCCTGGTGAAGCCGGACAGAGGCCAGGTGAAGGTGTTCGGAGTGACACCGGGCAAACTGGGTTACAAGCATCATCTCATCGGCTATGTCCCTCAGAGAAGCAATGGCGACTGGACTTTCCCTGTTTCTGTTATCGACGTAGTCATGATGGGACGGTATGGTCGCATCGGTTTGTTCAAGCGTCCTTCCTCTGCTGATGAAGCCATTGCCTTGAAATCGCTGGAAGCTGTCCAGATGAAGGACTTTGCCCGGCGGCAATTGGCTCAGTTGTCAGGCGGTCAGCAGCAGAGGGTGTTGATCGCCCGGGCACTGGCCACTGAGCCCAAACTGCTGCTGCTCGATGAGCCGGCAGCCGGTGTGGATGCGCATGGTGAGGAACAGTTCTATGGATTGCTGAAGGAGCTGAAGGAGAAGCACGGTTTGACTATCGTTGTGGTGACTCACGACATAGCGGTCGTTTCCTCGCACGTAGAGAAGCTGGCCTGTTTGAATCAGACTTTGTATACACATGCTTCACCCACTGAGGTATTCACCACCGGGACGCTGGAGAAGGTCTATGGGTGTGAGATGGAGATCCTGGCTCACGGCAGGATTCCGCATCGTGTGGTAGAGGAGCATAAGTGATATGGATATCCTGCATTACGCCTTTATGCAGAGGGCCTTGGTGGCTGCGGTGCTGGTGGGAGTTGTCTGCTCGGTCATCGGCACGTATGTGGTCTTGAAGAAATTGGCTTTCATCGGCGCTGGCATTTCCCACTCTGCCTTTGGTGGTGTTGCCCTGGGCTACTTGCTGGGGGTCAATCCGATAGGTGTGGCCATCCCCTTCTGTCTGGCTGCGGCCATGGCCATCGGCTGGGTGAGTAAGAAAGGTAGGGTTTCAGAGGACACTGCTATTGGAATCTTCTTTGCCAGTTCCATGGCATTGGGCGTGCTTTTCATCGGACTCAAGGCGGGCTACAATGTGGACCTTTTTGGCTATCTGTTTGGCTCCATTCTCTCAGTATCCAGTTCTGATATCTGGCTTATCCTGGGTTTGGGTCTCGGTGTGATCGTAGTGGTCATTCTCCTGTTTAAGGAGTTCTTCTTCATGAGTTTTGACGAGGAGATGGCGGCGGTAAGCGGCCTTCCGGTACGTACACTTTACTTTCTGCTCTTAGGCCTTATGGCGCTGACCGTGATTATTTCCATAAAGATTGTGGGCATAATCCTTGTGGAAGCGCTTCTGGTCATACCGGCCGCGGCGGCCTTTCAGTTGACGCGCAACTTTGTTCGGATGATGTTGCTCTCGGTGCTCCTGGGAGTGGTATCGAGTGTGGCGGGACTATTTCTCTCATACTGGCTTAACCTGGCTTCCGGCGCTACCATTGTGCTGACTGCGGCGGCTATCTTCTTCCTTTGCTTCGTTTTCTCCCCGAAACGCAGACGTCATCAAGCCTCAGCCGAGAGGTAGATGATTGACCTTGTTCATGTGGTCTCAAGTTAGCGTACTGAGAAGCCCGGTATGAAGGGTTAACGCCTGTGGCCTCTACTCGGCTGTCTCGAGTCAGTGGTAAGGTACTGTAATTATAGGCCTTTATCCACCAGGTATGAGACAAGGTCAGCCAGGCGGCAGGAATAGCCCCATTCGTTATCGTACCAGGCCAGCACCTTCACCATGTTGCCAGCAACGACCAGGGTATTCTCGGCATCCACGATAGAGCTTGCTGTATTGCCCTTGAAATCGATGCTGACCAGCGGTTCTTCGCAATACTCCAGTATACCCTTCAGGTTGGTTTCAGCAGCTTTCTTGAATGCCTGGTTCACCTCTGCTGCAGTGACCTCTTTGCCTAGATCAGCTACGAAATCGCAGAGGGACACGGTGGTGACCGGAACTCTGAAGGCAACCCCATGGATCTTACCCTTGAGTTCGGGAAGGACCAGGGTTACAGCCTTGGCGGCGCCAGTGGTGGTGGGAATGATGTTCATAGCCGCTGCCCGGGCGCGGCGCAAGTCTTTATGCACCGTATCGAGGATCCTCTGGTCGTTGGTGTAAGCATGGATGGTAGACATCAGTCCTTTATTCACGCCAAAATTCTGATGCAGTACCTTGACCACCGGAGCGATGCAGTTGGTAGTGCATGAGGCATTGGAAATGATGCGGTGCTTGGCGGGATCATATTTCCCCTCATTAACGCCCAGGACAATGGTGATGTCCTCGTCTTTCGCAGGAGCGGAGATGATTACCTTCTTTGCACCGCCCTGGAAGTGGGCTGATGCCTTTGCACCATCAGTAAATAGCCCGGTGGATTCGATTACAATCTCCACCCCATATTTGTTCCACTCGATCCTGCCGGGGTCTCGTTCAGCCAGGACCTTGGTTGCCTTGCCATCAACGATGATAGAGTCGCTGGTGGCCTCTACTTTGCCTGGATAAATGCCATAGTTGCTATCGTACTTGAGGAGGTGGGCATTGCTCTTGGCATCAGTGAGGTCGTTGACAACAGCCACCTCCAGTTTCTTAGGATAGCGTTCCTTGATAGCTTTGAAGGCCAACCTCCCAATGCGACCAAAACCGTTAATGCCAATCTTGGTTGCCATTTGCCTTCCTCCCTTCTTGCTTTACTACGTATACCAGCAGCCTAATGCTCCTGGTCGCTCGTAGCGTACTCAAGTGTCTGTATTATTCTATTTGTCAGAAGACCTATTTATGCCGTCTCGCCCAAGCGGTCCTCTTCAACATCTTTTTGTGCTTGTGTTTGGCCATTTTCTTCTGGCGCCACTTAAGAACAGAGCCCATACATATTGCCTTTCATAGAATCACCTACCTTGTTCAGCAGTCTTTGGCTGCGACTAAGCATATCAATGGATACTTCATGGAATATGATATCACCAATGGCTGTTGGCAGAAAGCCTGAGCACAATGTAGCGCTCTATCCATGGAGCACCTCTACGATGGTGGTATTGGTCATGCCAGTAAGTTTCACTGGACCCCCGGGGTTCTATAGAGGATGGTGCCATTATTGTGGACTCTTTCTGCCTTTCCCTCGGCGCACAACGGTTCCAGGTGGGCCAGAGCTGACATTACCGCCAGGCGTTTATCGAGAGGGAGCAGTTCCCCAAAAGACATGGTGAGGCCATTGACAATCCAGGGGATTTGAAGGGAAATATCATAGGCTGTCTTGGGCCCTTCTTTCAAGACATTGGCGATGGCGGTACTTCTTTGTTCATGGTGGTGGAGCAATTCCTTAATTCTCTGCCTTATACCGGTGAAGACATACTCGTGTGCCGGGAGGACAAGGTCAACATCCAATGTTTCGATAGTTCTCAGTGAGCGGAGGTAGTGGCTGAGGGGGTCAGGCCCTGACTGCGGGTGTAAGCTGATATTAGGGAATGTAGCAGGTAGTATATGGTCTCCTGATAGCAATATCTTCTTTGACCTGTCGTAGAGGCAGACGTGCCCCGGGGAATGTCCTGGTGTCCAGATCACTTCGAAGTCGAAGCTGCCTTGATGAATTATTTCGCCACCATTCAGCGTTATCTCGGGAGACATAGGCATGACAAATTGCATTACTCCCATTGATGCCTTCTGAAGGCGGGGCAGCTCTGCTTCTGGCACTCCATTGAGACGAAGCAGGCTGGCTGTTTCGTCGAGTAGGTTGTCTGTGTTGACATATCGGGAGTCAATGAAATCCCTTTCCACCCGGTGGAGGGCCACCTTTGCCTTTGACAGTTCTACCAGCCGTCCTGCCAGGCCGTAGTGGTCAGGGTGAAAATGGGTGATGATGATCTGGGTAATGTTATCAAAACCAACCCCGATCTCAGCCAGTTGTTTTTCCATAGCAGCAAATGCTTGCCTGGTATTCCAGCCGGTGTCCACCAGAAGCCAGCCATGGTCTCCCTGAATGAGGTAGGCGTTGACTGCCAACTGGTCGCCAAGCAGGAGAATCGGCAGTTTCAACTGATAGATCCCTGGCACTATCTCCATTAATTTTTCCTCAGGCTATGAAATGCCTGCTCTCCAGCGTAGTGGCCCTTCGAGCCCAATTCCTCCTCGATTCTGAGCAGGCGGTTGTACTTGCAATTCCGCTCTGAGCGGCAGGGCGCGCCAGCCTTGATCATGCCGGTGTTCATGGCTACGGCAAGGTCGGCGATAGTGGTGTCCTCTGTCTCACCGGAGCGATGGCTGACCACGGCTGTCCAGCCTGCTTGCCGTGCTTTCTCAATAACCCTGATCGTTTCCGTCAGTGTACCTGCCTGGTTGGGTTTGATGAGGATTGAATTGGAGGATCGTTCAGCGATGCCGCGGGCCAGACGCTGAGCATTGGTGACATAGATGTCATCGCCCACAAGCTGCACGTTCTTCCCCAGTCTCTCTGTAAGCAGTTGCCATCCTTCCCAGTCATCCTCTGCCATGCCGTCCTCAATGCTGATAATGGGATAACTTGATGCCCACTCAGCGTAATAGTCCACCATCTCCTGGCTGCTGAAGGAGCCCCCCTCTTTAGCGAGGACATATTTACCCTGGTCGTAGAATGTGCTTGCTGCGGGGTCCAGAGCGATAAGGCAATCTGTGCCGGGCCGATAACCTGCCTTTTCAATGGCTTTCAGGATCAGCTCCACTGCTTCCCTGTTTGACTTCAGGGAAGGCGCGAATCCTCCTTCATCACCCACATTGGTGTTTAATCCCTTTTCCCTTAGAACCAATCGCAGGGAATGGTAGACTTCACTGCCCATTCGAAGGGCATGGGCGAAGCTCTTTGCCCCGTTGGGCATGACCATGAATTCCTGGAGATCAGTTGAGTCCTGGGCGTGTTTGCCTCCATTGAGGATGTTCATCATGGGCACAGGCAGGGTGCAAGCTGCCGCACCACCAAGGTGACGATAGAGAGGGATGCCCGAAGAGTTTGCGGCAGCTTGGGCAATAGCTAATGATGCTCCTAAAATCGCGTTGGCACCCAGTCTGGACTTATCAGGAGTGCCATCGAGCTCTATCATCTTTTGGTCAATGACAGCCTGATCCAGCGCAGACATGCCTATCACCATCCCACTGATATCATGGTTGACGTGTTTCACTGCCTGGAGTACTCCTAAGCCATGAAACCTCTTCTTGTCTCCGTCACGGAGCTCCACTGCCTCGTGGCTTCCGGTGCTCGCTCCTGAGGGAACAGCGGCCCGTCCTAAGGTGCCATTATGCAACGTTACTTCAACTTCGACCGTGGGATTGCCTCTGGAATCGAGGATCTCCCGCGCCCTGATGCTCTCAATAGTGTCTGCGTTTGTCTTCATCATTTCCGTTTTTTATTCCTGGATCTGACAGCATCAACAGCTTTTTTCACTGCCTCCTCGGCATTCTGGGCCGGAATCAGAGCATCATCCATCTGCCCGTGCAGAGACAGTGACCAAGTATCTAATCCTACCACGGGAATGCCACCCTGGAGGGCAAAAGCAATCTCAGATAAGGTACCATAGCTGCCGTCTATGGCGATTATTGCCTGGGCTGACTTGACCACAATGGCGTTACGCGCATACCCCATGCCGGTGACTATGGGGACATCTACATAAGCATTAGCTGCATGGCGATTATCCCCTGGCAGTATGCCTATGGTTAACCCTCCCGCCGACCTGGCTCCCTTACAGGCTGCCTCCATCACCCCGCCCAATCCGCCGCATATCAGCGCAACCCCCTGCTTGGCTAATCTCTGTCCCACTTCTTCTGCGAGACACGCCTGCTCAACGGAACACTCACTACCACCGACAACAGCGATGAATATGATAAGAGGTATCTCCTAAAAGTGAAAATAGTTCGGACTGGCCGAACTTCGATGGGGGAATTATAGCATCTCGTTTCCAGCTTTAACAACAGAAGCGAAGTATCATCGCTCTCTGCCTGTGATTAGTGGCGGCTTGATGCCTCTTGTTGACACTCTGCTTCTTCGTGGTTACCATTTTATCCACTGGCCAAATAACTGTAGCTCTGGCACGGCAGCCGAGGTTAGGGGTTAATGATGAGAGGGGAAGACCATCCTGCTGAGGGAAAGAAGCCAAGTCTCTTGGCGCGTGGGCTTGCTCTGGTGGCTAAGGAATGGGGGCTGAGGAGGTTTGTCCAGTTCGGCCTTGTCGGTTTGAGTGGGACGGGCGTTAACATGGGTACGTTCTGGTTCTTCACCAGAATTGCCCATCTGAAGGACCTCGTGGCGTTGATAATTGCCTACACTGCTGCCACACTTTCTAACTTTATCCTGAATGATATCTGGACCTTTAGAGACAGAAGGGTAAAGAGCATGGAAGCCACCCTGATGCGTGCCTTTAAGTTTGCTTTGGTAAGCGGGGGTGCTATCGCCCTCTACTATGCAATCTACACTCCGCTTACCAGAATTTTGGGACTCTATGACCTGGCAGCCCTGGCCATTGCCATCGGGGTTGGCATGGTGTGGAACTTCAGCATCAACGTGTTGTGGACCTGGCGGAAAAGAAGCCCAACGGGATCACTCAAATGAGTATCTTTCGACCTGGAAGCGGTAGAGCTTTACAGGCTCCTGTGGAAGTATCCCTGCTTTGTGGCGGCAGATGTCAATCTGGTATTCTGCAGTATCGACGCCTTCAAGATCGGGAAGCAGCAGCCCTCTCCTCCTCCCACTCTCCACGATGACCCCGTATCTCTTCGGGTCAAGCTGGTCTAGGCTCTCCACTGGCTCTGGCTTGCTGAGGACATCTACGCTGTAGCTCAGATGGGGAAGTTCGGCTGGTGTCACCGGGGGGAAACGGGGGTCCCGTGTGGCTGAACTGACGGCATTGTTCATAATCTCTTCAGCCACATTTGATTGAGTGGGCTCAAATGTGCCGATGCAGCCTCGCAGTTCCCCGAATTTTTTTATGGAAACGAATACGCCTGCCCGGTCCTTCATCTCAGGCGTCAGCGCTATTGGTTTTGTGACATAACCCCCCTTGACATAACTTTCCACGGTTTCCTTGGCCAGGCGGGTCAGTGGGTGCAATCGTTTTGTTGGTTCGCTGCTATTGGGGTCCATCTAGGCGCACCTTTCAACTATTCTTGATCTTATGTTCAAATCGGCGCCACAAGACTGACACTTGGAACCACTAAGGCCCAGCAATTGGACCTGGTAGCCCCACCGCTTTATGGCGATTTTACCACAGGAGTAGCAGACGGTGTTCTCGCCAGGGTGGCCGGGGATATTGCCAGCATAGACAAAGCGCAGTCCGGCTTCGTGCCCAATAGCCAGGGCTCGCTCCAGGGTGGCTGTAGGAGTCGGTGACAGGTGGTTCATCAGGTGGTGCGGGTAGAAACGGGTGACATGCCAGGGAGTCAACTCGCCCAGCTCAGCCACAATCCAGGAGGCTATCCCCTTTAGCTGCTCCTCATCATCGTTCATAGTGGGGATGAGGTTGGTCACCACCTCTACATGCATGCGCCACTTCTCCTTAGCGCGCCTGGCAACCTCAAGTATACCTCGCCATCTAGCTACCCTGGCCAGGTTCCGGTAAAAAGCGTCGGAGAAGCCTTTTATATCCACCCGCCAGGCATTGAGGAAAGGGCCGATGATGTCCAGTGCCTCTGCGGTAAGAAAGCCGTTGGTCACATAAACCGTGTAGAGTTTATTCTGTCTGGCCAGCCTGGCTGAATCCAGGGTGTACTCGAACCAGATGGCCGGCTCATTATAGGTCCAGGCGATGCCGGCACAATCATTTCGTTTGGTCGCCTCTATAGCGGCTTCGGGAGAGATGATTTGAGAGCCAGCGGGAAGTTCCTCTACGCAGGCTATCTGCCAGTTCTGGCAGTCCTGACAGTGGAAGTTACACCCCCAGCCACCCAGCGAGAAAACCTGACTGCCGGGGAAGAAGTGAAAGAGAGGTTTCTTTTCGATGGGATCGACAGCCGCTGAAGACACCATGGCATAGTTCATGGTGTAAAGCTTTCCCTCTTTATTCTGACGTACTTTACATAACCCGAACTTGTCGGGATTGATAACGCATTCCCATTGACAGACATGGCAGCGCACCTGCGAGTTGGGGAGTTGTTCACAAAGCATGGCCTCTCGCAGGTTCTGTTTCATCGTCTGAACCTATCAGATCATCTTGACTATGACAGGGGCCTCGCCCCACAGACTCTCCAGTTGGTAGTATTCCCTCGATAATGGGGTGAATATATGGACAATAATGTTTCCCACGACCAGCAATACCCATCCAGAGCTAGCTGTCCCCTCGTAGTGGTAGGTGTTGATAGATTCCTTTTTTAATGCCTCATCAATGGCTTCATGGATAGCCTCTATCTGCCGGTCATTATCCGCGCTGCAGATAACGAAATAGTCAGCAAAGGAGCAGGCCTTTCTTGTGTCCAGCAGCACTACGTCCGAGGCCTGCTTATCTGCAGCTGTTTCGACAATCTTCTTAGCCAGCTCTACAGCTTCCAAGGGCACCTCACTTGCATTTCAACTCCTCACATCACTCGCTCAGGAAACCCCTAACCATATCGATCACTATGACAGATCTGGCCATTGCCATGTTCCTCTCTTAGAGTTAGCCGTTGCGCTCTGCCTGATGGGCAAATTCTCCCACCAGCGAAGCTGCTTTGCCGTAATCCCCGGCGTCGAAGGCTTCCAATGCTCCTTCCAGAAGGCGGACTTCTCCAAACAGGTTAGCTGACATAGCGCCGCCAACGCAGCACCTCCCTGCATCAGCCCGCCAGAAAAGGGCCTCTTTGATCTCCAGTATCCTCTTCATCTCTTCGCGGCACTGACTGGCCTCAGCGGGTTGGAGCAACCTTTCTCTGAGTGACTCCATCAGCTCTCTGGTGATTATGAGGATTTGGTCATCTTTCAACATTGAGGTCTGGCAATTCCCGAAACCATTATCTCATGAAACTGGGGATAGCTTACTGCAAACCACTTGATTATGTCCATCAGGCTGCGGGCATGCGGTTACAGGGGAAATTTCGATTTGCTCAGGAGGGTTGGCCTTTGTGGTAACGGCTACGCAGCGACGTAAATCAGAGCCATTGAGGTTTCAACAGGATGTGAACGCGTGTGTAGATGCAACAGGTCAGCCATCCGTCAGACTCAACCCCACTTGAACCCGTGGTCGAGGAAGACGTCCAGACAAGCCTCCGCCGCAGTCGGGTCGTAAAGCACAGCCTTACACTTGTTTATTTCCTTCAAGGCTGCGTCCAGACCGAGAGCTGGCCGGTAGGCCCGGTGGAAGGTCATGGCTTCCACAACGTCGGCCACAGCAATGATCCGTGCCTCCAGTTCGATATTTTCACCCTGAAGAGCCGAAGGATAGCCTGATCCATCGAGTCTTTCATGATGCTGGAAAACGACCTTGGCAATCGGCCAGGGGAATTCTATGCCTTTCAAGATGTCATAGGCTGACTGTGGATGGGATTTGATCAGGGCGAATTCCACATCGGTCAACCGGCCGGGCTTGGTGAGAATGTCACTGGGAATGAATATCTTACCCAGGTCGTGGAGGAGTCCCGCTACGCGGATGACCTGGATCTTCTCTGATGGAAGGTGCATCTCCCGGGCTATGGCACAGGCAAGCTGCTTCACCCGCTCCTGGTGACCGGCTGTATAGCGATCCCTCATTTCCACTGTCAATGATATGGCCTGGATTACACTCTCTACGGTCGATTCCAGCTGTCTGAAGGTTTGCTGAACTTGTTCTTCTGCCTGCCTGCGTTCCGTGATATCCCTGTGGATACCCCGATAGCCACGGAGTACTCCGTTCCCATCAAAAAATGGTACGCCGCTACTTTCCAGGAGAACTGTGCGGCCGTCCTTACGGGATTTCGCCATCTGGACGAATTTGAAGGGTTTTTGCGAAGCGACAGCAGATGAAAGAACCTTAATCAGGCGGCTTGCTTCCTGTAGAGGCATGAGGTCGAAGAGGGTTTTCCCCAGCACTTCTTCAGGTTCGTAGCCCAGTATGTCCCTCACTCTGGGGTTGACGTAAGTGTAAACAGACTTCTCATTCAATTCCCACACCAGGTCACTAGTCGTCTCGAGCAGATTGCGGAACCGCTCGCTGCTGTCATGTGAAGCCTCCTCGGTGGGCCTGTGCCCGGTGAGGTCTTTGATCACAGCGACTGCTCCGACCACCTTTCCCATTTTCCGCCACGGAGAAAGCTGGATCCGGAGCTTCAATTGCTCACCCGACCTGGAGTATGCTTCTGCCTCAAAGGGAGACACTCCCTGGTCCGATAGAGTCTGATTGAGGTGAGATAACATACCCACGGCACTCTTTGGGTGGTAGTCAAGGGCTGTGACGAGACCATCCAGACATTCTCTGACCGAGTCTCTTCCTGCTTCTGGCATTATTGATGTGTCCCCTTCTGAGATTACGGGCTGGGCTGGGCTGTTAACACTGTGCATGAATGTCAGGCATGGCGAACGTGTGTTTAAGATTTCATGACGTGGTGGACAGATGATAAAGTTGGCTCAAACCACCAGGAGTTATGGAGACTTGCGCAAGGGGACATGCGGATGGCACATTATAGACTATTGTTGAATGACTTCTGATCAGGGAGTCGGGGGTCGAAGCCCATCATCAGCATTTGGCGTAGGTTTGAGCCATCCCCTCATGGTCGTCGCCTGCGCCCCCTGCGCTTGCTGTAGACATGGTTCCTGTGATAATCTGAGCTTTCATTGGAAGCTCTGGTCAAATCTAAGAGCGGAGTTGTATCTTTGATATTACTGCGGGGATTGGTTTGAGTTGATTGCGTCGTCGTAGAGATTGACGAGTTTGCTGCGATATGTGGAGAGAGGTCTAAACTATGGAAAATCGACGAGAGCTTCTAAAAGGAAACACTGAAACCATACTTCTTTCTTTGTTGAAGGACCAGCCGATGTACGGGTACCAGATCATCAAAGAATTGGAGAGAAGGAGCCAGGGTTACTTCAAGTTCAGAGAGGGTACACTATATCCGGCGTTGCATCGATTGGAGACATCTGGTCTGGTTATAGGCAGGTGGGAGCGGCTTCCCTCCGGCAAGGAGCGGAGGTATTATCACCCGACCGAGAGGGGGCTGGAATTCCTGGAGGCAAAGATAGCTGAGTGGCTAGGTTTTTCCTCAGCAGTGAATCTGGTTATGCAACCAACAGCCAACTAACGAAGCAAAGTAATGGAGTTAGTAGAACCTAAAAGGTGCCTCAATAGGGCTAGAGCATACCTCAAGCTTGATCCCTCTTCAGAAAAGGAAATCCTCTCCGAGTTGTACACCCATTTTGAAGACCGGGTGGAGGAACTAAAGGAGTCAGGATTTTCGGAGGAAGAGGCAATCCGGATAGCGGCCCGGGACTTTGGATCGTTGAAAGCTGTAGCGGGTGAATTAAATGAGGTGCATAGCAGCAGTAATTGGCCACAAGCACTAATGTCTGCTCTGCCCCATGTCCTGTTTTCGCTACTGTTTGTTTTTCATCAGTGGTCAAACCTTGGCTGGCTGTTGGTTATCCTTTTGTCTGTAGTTGGTGTAGTGGCCTATGGGTGGCGACATGGTAGACCTACCTGGTTTTTTACCTGGCTGGGTTATACCTTGATGCCTCTGCTGGCAGTAGGTTTGGTTATTCTAGAGCGGGCATTAAGCCGTGATAACCTTGCCGGATCATGGTGGCTATGGTTGGCTGTGGTAGTCTATTTCTTTGTGGTTGGCCTGCTGTGTGTTCTTATAGTACTACGAACGTTGAAACGCGATTGGCTGCTTGGCTCATTGACGATCCTGCCGTTGTTGGCTGTAGTTGGCTGGTTCTTAACAGCGCAATGGAAACAGGAGCTATTTCAGAGTGATGGCGGATCGCTTTCTGGCTTGGAGCCGTGGATAGCCTTGAGTTTCTTCACGCTGGCTGGCCTTGTGATCCTCTTCGCACGTCTAAAGAAAAGGTGGCTTAAGGCCGGGGTTTTGCTGGCTGCTGGCTTTGTCATTCTGACCATGATGGCTTCCTCCAGCGGTGGAAGTATTGGCTTCCCCAGTTTTGTTGTCCTGTTGTTAGTAGCCCTCCTCGTTCTTCTTGGGCCGGCGCTGCTGGACCGCAAGATAGCGCACCAGGAGACTGAGCAGGGTGAGGATTTCCTGGAAAGACATTCTTCTAAATAGCTCCATAGATATCGATTAAGGACTGTTGATATGCATGTTATGTGGACAGCGCTATGGATTATCGGTGCTTACCTGTATGGAGCCATACCTGTGGTTTATCTCATAGGAAGGGTGCGGGGTGTTGATCTATCAAAAGAAGAAGATATGCATATCAGCCTGTGGCGAAAGGTGGGGCGCTCTGAGGGGTTCATAGGTCTTGCCTGGGATGTTGCCAAAGGTGGTATTGCTGTAGTTGTGGTTGATAGGGTTTTTGATCTGGGGCCGGGTGTGGTGGCGGGGGTGGGGCTGGCAGTGATAGTGGGAGAGATGTGGTCTGTATTCCTCAATTTCAGGGGAGAGAAGTCGAACACTACCGGCCTGGGCATGGCGGCGGCATTGGCCTATCAGGCGATACCTTTCCTGCTGGTTCCAATATTAATCGGTGTCATAGTAAGAACTTTGCCCAGATTTCTAGATCGGAGGCGGACACTGGACGAGCGTCTCAAGTTCGGTGGTCCCCCCAGCTTCAGCCTTCCTCTGGGTATGCTCACTGGTTTTGCCTTGTTTCCGGTGGGGTGCTGGGCCATGGGGTTGCCATGGGAAACGATGGCCGCTGGCATTGCACTGTTTGCCCTGATAGCAACCAAGAGGTTAACGGCTGGCCTTACAGATGACTTGAAGACAGGCGGAAACAAGTTGAGCATCCTGCTTAATCGGCTACTGTTGGACCGCAGCTTTCTATAGGCGTTCTCCCCTGTCGCCTGTCGATTGCATTTGCTGACCGCTCGCCTGGCACTGCCCCCGATCATTTCAAAAGATCTTGAAATGCCATATAATTTGCTCCGATGAACAGAAGTGAAGTGGCTGATGATGTTCGACGGCTGAGGGAGAGCCTGGGAGAATTGCCGGAGCCTGTGGTCAGGCCTGCCATGGTTGTGGTTAGCGGACTGCCTGGAACAGGTAAGTCCTATTTCTGTCGTCGGCTGTCTGAGAGAGTCCCTCTGGCGATCCTGGAAAGTGATAGCCTGCGCAAGGTAATGTTTCCATCTCCCTGCTACAGTAAGGAGGAGAGCCTGCATCTGTTCCAGGCTGTGTACAAGCTTCTGGAGGAATTGCTGAGGAGGGGGATAACATTGGCTCTGGATGCTACCAATCTGGAAGAGCATCACCGTGAGCGTCTCTACCATATTGTTGAGCAGACCGGAGCGAAGCTGATCATGGTACGAGTCGAGGCCCCTCCAGAGGTGGTATATCAACGCCTGGAGGGCCGTTTAAGAAGGGCAGATCCGTCAGACCATTCAGAGGCTGATTGGGAAGTTTATAATAGAATGAGGTTCTCTGTTGAGAGGATAGGCCGCAATCATTTTACAGTGGATACCTCAAAGGATATCACTCCAATAATAGATAAGATCGTGCACCTGATAGATCAATAGCCCCTGTTGAGAAAGGAGGACAACCCTGGATATCAAGGTAGTACTTGGTGATGTCACCAAGATTGAAGTTGATGCCATTGTGGTAAACATTTTTGAAGGAATTCTGCAACCTGGCGGTGCTACGGGAGTTGTGGACAAAGCGCTTGACGGGGCTGTTAGCCAGCTTATCGCCAGTGGTGAAATCAAGGGCAAACTCAGTGAATGTACTCTTATTCATACCCTGGGCAGGATTCCGGCCAGGCGGGTAATAGTCGCTGGCCTGGGGAAGCAACCCCAGCTGACCCTGGACAGGATCAGGCGTGTTTCTGCCGAGGCATGCCGTTATGCAAGGGGAAAGGGGATAAAGAGGATAGCCACCATTGCTCATGGAGCAGGGGTAGGCAGCATTGAGCCGGAAAAGGCTGCTCAGGCCATAGTTGAAGGAAGCATCCTGGGCCTCTATACCTTCCGGAGGCACATATCCAAGGAGCCTGATAATGGCCGTATTGAGGAAATCCTGATTATAGAAAGGGATGAAGGCAAAGTCGCTCAACTGGAGAGAGGCTGCAAGAATGGCAGGGTAATTGCGGAGGCTGTAACCTTTGCGCGGGACATGATCAATGAACCAGCCAACTTTATGACCCCCGGCGATATGGCGGACATAGCCAGAAAGATGGCTGTTGAACTGGATCTCCAATGTACTGTTCTGGAGAAAGAGCAGATGCAAGAAATGGGGATGGGGGCCTTACTGGGTGTGGCTCAGGGGAGCCAGCAACTCCCGAAATTCGTAGTGCTGCAGTATAAAGGCGATAGTTCCTCTCAGAGGACGGTAGGTTTGGTGGGCAAGTGGATAACCTTTGATTCAGGGGGGATTTCGATCAAGCCGGCAGAAGACATGGGTGAAATGAAGGGTGATATGGCAGGAGGGGCTACGGTTATGGCTGTTCTACAGGCGCTGGGGCGGCTGAAACCAAGAATCAATGTCACTGCTTTCATACCGGCTACAGAGAACCTGCCTAACGGGAAAGCTCTCAAGCCTGGTGATGTAATTCAAGCCATGAACGGTAAGACTATCGAGATAATCAGTACAGACGCTGAGTGAAGGCTGATTCTAGCCGATGCGCTATCGTATGCTGATAGATCGGGGCTTTCTCCCATATTGGATGTAGCTACCCTAACCGGTGCCTGCCGCGTGGCTTTGGGAGATGTAGCTACCGGTGCGTTCACGAATGATGAGAAACTGTTGAATGAAGTGATCAAAGCGGCAGAGGAAGCAGGCGAGCATCTCTGGCAGATGCCGATGTATGAAGAGTATAAGGAACAAAACAAGAGTGAGGTGGCTGATATCAAGAACAGCGGGGGAAGATTTGGAGGTGCCATTACTGCAGCCCAGTTCCTGAGTGAATTTGCCGGTGATAGCCCCTGGGTTCATCTGGATATAGCAGGCACTTCCTATACCAGCAAAGAGAAGGGTTATGTGGTGAAGGGGGCAACAGGGGTGACAGTACGGACTCTAATCAATCTTGTCCTTGCTTTGGCTGCGGAGTGAGCCTGGTAGTGAGTTCCAGGTTGAATGATACATCATCGGGGATATCCGACATGCTTGGCCTTGGTAATGTTGACATGAGGAAGATGCAAAGTCGTGCTTTACTCGCAGATTCTACCGGGAGGTGAGAATCATGAAGATCAAGTGGCTGGGACATGCCGCATTCCTGGTAAGCTTGGATACGGGTGTTAAGATAGTCTGTGATCCCTATTCCTTAGGAGGAGGTATTGATTACGGTCAGATACAGGAATCGGCTGATGTAGTGACGGTGAGCCACAAGCATCACGACCATGATAATGTGGCGGATGTGAAAGGGAAACCAGATGTGCTTGATACTCCTGGAAGCAGGAAGGCAAGAGGGATAGACTTCAAAGGGATTGCCAGCTATCACGATGCAGTGAAAGGAAAACAGCGAGGAGACAACACAATCTTCTGTTTTACTGTGGATGGGGTAAAGATATGTCACCTGGGCGATCTGGGGCACGAGCTCGATAGCAGCCAGGCGGCAGAGATTGGGAATACGGATATCTTGCTTGTGCCTGTAGGAGGATTCTATACTATCGATGCTAAGGAAGCGACGAAGGTCTGCGAAAAGCTGAAACCCAGACTGGTCATTCCTATGCATTACAAGACTGACAAGTGTAGCTATCCCGTAGCCGGGGTGGATGATTTTCTGAAGGGCAGGAAGAATGTACGCCGGTTGGGTGTCAGTGAGATGGAGATCAAGAAGGAGCAACTGCCTGCCATTACGGAGACCCTGGTACTGGAACATGCACTCTGAGAGAAGTCGCTGGGCAGGCCTGCCTATAAATAACTGTTAGCTGTTGTCAATCGATTACACTGAGGGATCATATTGTGAAGATAATCTATAACATAGCGGATGCCAGGGCCAACCTGCTGGTGCGCACTCCCTTGGAGTTGCAGGAAATCTCTCCGGGTTTGAAGCTGAAGGTGAGGGAAGCTTTTGGTGAGGAGCTTACTCTGCAGGAGGTTGTGGGGCGCATTGTCGCTGAGGTTCGCGCAAGTGGTGACAGGGCGCTCTTTGATTATGGCAAGCGGATCGATGGGGTTAAACTGGCTGCTCTGGAAGTAAGGCCCGAGGAGATTGCTCGGGCACGCAGTAAGGTGGGGAGTGAGCTTCTATCCGCGCTGGAGCTGGCTGCACAAAGGATCAAGTCTTTCCACATGAACTGCAAGCGCCAGAGCTGGGTTGATTTTGCCGAAGGCGGCCTGGGACAGTGGATTCGCCCGCTTGGGACAGTAGGCATCTACGTCCCTGGAGGCAGGGCTTCCTATCCTTCAACTGTGCTGATGACTGCCATACCAGCGAGGGTGGCAGGGGTGAGTGAGATCATAGTCGCCACCCCTCCAGGGCAGGATGGGGTATCTCCAGCGACGCTGGTTGCTGCCGAACTTGCTGGGGTGGACCGTGTTTTCAAGATTGGCGGTGCTCAGGCTATTGCTGCTCTGGCCTTTGGAACTCAAACGGTTCCCAGGGTGGACAAGATATGCGGTCCAGGGAACATCTTTGTGCAGTTGGCAAAGAGGATGGTCTATGGCATGGTTGATATTGACGGCTTCTACGGGCCTACCGAGACAATCATTCTGGCGGATGAGAGTGCCAATCCTGCCATTTGTGCTGCTGATCTCCTGGCTCAGGCAGAGCATGACGTGCTGGCCTCTGCCATTTTGATTACTACTTCGGCAGAGCTGGCAACGCGGGTGAACCAGGAGGTGGCAAAGCAACTGGTCGAACTGGACAGGCAGGATATCATCACCGCTTCATTGGAAAATAGGGGTGGCATAATAGTGGTTGATGATGTGGAACGGGCGGCAGAGTTGATTAATGACTATGCTCCGGAGCACCTCTCTTTAATGGTCAAAGATGCGTGGTCTTGTGCGGAGAAGATGAGGAATGCCGGGGGTATCTTCATAGGTGAGGACTCCCCCGAGGTTGTTGGTGATTATGTTGCCGGGCCGAGCCATGTAATGCCTACCGGGGGCACTGCGCGTTTTGGTTCTCCCCTTACAGTAGACGATTTTCTCAAGGTGACCAGCGTGATAGCCATAGATGGTAAGGCATTGAGGGCAATAGGTCCGGCGGCGGCAAACATTGCCAAGGCTGAGGGACTCGATGCGCATGCGAGAGCGGTAAACATAAGGTTGACTAGACGTAAAAGGAAGAGGGAATAGACATGGTATCTCCAGTAGAAGAAAGAAAAGACGTGGTTGGTGTTCGTTTTCAGCGGGCCGGAAAGGTTTACTACTTTAACCCCGCAGGAGTTGACATGGAGGTCAATGACCGCGTGGTCGTGGAGACCGAACGTGGCCATACTATAGGCAGAGTGGTCATCGCGCCAAAGCAGGTACTGGCCAGCGGGCTAACCGAGCCGCTGAAACCAGTGCTGCGTAAGGCAAGCCCTGAAGACGTGGAACAGCAGGAAAAGGGACGCCAGAAGGAGCAGGAAGCTCTGGCCAAGTGCGCCGAGCTAGCGGGCAATCTCAATTTGCCAATCAAGCTTCGCGGTGCCGAAAGCAATTTGGATTGTAGCTACGTTACCATTTTCTTCAGTGCGGAGGGGAGAGTTGACTTTCGACAGCTGGTGAGGGATCTGGCCAGTGCTCTCAAGATGCGTGTTGAGCTTCACCAGATAGGACCCAGAGATGAAGCTAAACTAATGGGGGGAATTGGCAGATGCGGTTATCCTCTGTGCTGTACAACTTTCTTGACTGAATTCAATCCCCTTTCTATCAGGACTGCCAAGGATCAAGGCCTTTCTCTGGAGCCGGCAAAGATCTCTGGTGCCTGCGGACGCTTGCTCTGCTGCCTTGGTTATGAGGCCGCGTATTATCGGTTGATGAAGGAAAAAATGCCTCGTATAGGTCAGTCGGTGGTCACTCCCGTGGGTGAGGGGAGTGTAACCGGCGTAAATGTTTTGAAGGAGACAGTAATAGTAGAGCTGGAAAGTCAGGCAACGGTCGAATTACCTGCTGCTGAAGTGGTACGGAAGGACTCTGGGGAACCAACGAAGAAAAAAGGGCAAAAGCCCCCCAGACCATAGTGCCTGGTGGCACAAGGCAGAGTAACAATCGAGATTCTTCGCTGCGCTCAGAATGACACAGTGGGCGACGTCAGAATGACACAATGGCCAAGCAGAATGGCGAATCGCCCGTACGACACTGGATTCCCGCTTTCGCGGGAATGACATTCGGGTCAGGTCGGGGACCTGACACCCACTTCTGACATTCGGGCGGTTTGTCACCCTGAGCGAAGGCGAAGGGTCTCCCTTCAGTAGAGACTCTGTCCACTGCCCCTGGTTCCCCACCTCGGACAGAGCTAAAGCTCTATCCCTACAGGCTGGAGTGACAATGCGCGCCGCATCACACCACCCCGAGATTGCTTCGTCGTCCCTCTGAAGAGGGACTTCTCGCAAAGACACGGGGGGTTCGTCCTTCTGATGAATCCTTCCCAGAGTGAAGAACTCGCAATGACAACAGTGTGGACTTAGGAGACAGCTTCCGGGGACCTGGCACTCACGTAACTTGGCGAAACGGCAGATAATGACCTGATGCGACCCTAGTTTGCTGCTGGAAGGAACTTCTGCCATTCTTTATGGCCGCTAAGGTGTTGATAAGGAATGGAGAAGGTGGTGGGTGGTGGTGGGATAGGGTGGTGGATAAGCTTCATATCTGCCTGCGTGGGTGTTCGCCCGGCCTTTCTCAGATTACAGGAAAGGCAACAGCTAACTACATTTCCCCAATCGTGAGTGCCCCCCTGGCTGCGCGGCATAACATGATCCAGGGTTAAATCCTTGATCTCACGCCCACAGTATTGGCAGGTATGTTTGTCACGGTTGAATACCTCGAAACGCGTCAGCTTTTTCTGCAAACGAGGACGTCTGACAAACTGCGTGAGACGGACTACTGAGGGTATAGGAAAGGAACTACTGATAGCGTGTATCTCACCTCGGCCATTTTCGATTACCTCGGCCTTGCGGTTAATGATCAGGATTACTGCCCGTCGGACCCGGCAGATGTTGAGGGGTTGATAGCCCTGGTTGAGAACGAGAACCGGAGCGTTTATGATATCCACAGCACTTCCTCAATAGAGATGTTCAAACTCCTGGAATATTTTGATAGATTTGCTCTACTGCCATGAGAGGGCATGCCCCCTGCCTTCAAAACTGATCTATTCTACTGGAAGAGATATCCCAGTGCAACTATGCTTCGATCTGATGCTTGCAAAGACACCCTGGATTCCCGCTTTCGCGGGAATGACATTCGGGTCTGGTCGGGGACCTGACACACACTTCTGACATTCGGGCGGTTTGTCACCCTGAGCGAAGGCGAAGGGTCTCCCTTCAGTAGGGGCTCTGTCCACTGCCCCTGGTTCGCGACCTCGGACAGAGCTAAAGCTCTATCCCTACATGCTGTTCCTACAGGGTGGAGGACCATGCACGCTGCATCACACCACCCCGAGATTGCTTCGTCGCTCTTCCGCGGACCCTTCCCAGAGTGAAGGACTCGCAATGACAGTAGAAATATCACCCTCACCCTAGCCCTCTCCCATCAAAGGGAGAGGGAATGACAGGGGGATGGAATTCGTCTGTCACTTGCGCCTCCGTTTTCCGGGTCAGGTCTGGGACCTGACACCCACTTTGAGAATCCACGGATTATGGATGGCTCTGCAGTCTTGAATCTATGACGCCTGCTGATGTAAGATCGGGTGAAGTGCGTGGAAGTATAGCGGAGCATCCTTCTTTGGTTCTGCCTGAATCATAAAGGGACTGGTATCAATTTGGAAAAGAAGAACTGGTACAGCCTGACAGCAGAAGAAACCATTAAAACCTTGAGTTCAAGCCTGCAGGGTTTGAGCCGTGAGGAAGTGCAACGCCGTGTAGCTCAGTTTGGTCCTAATGAGCTGGTGGAAAAGAAACGCGTTGCCGCATGGCTGATGTTCCTGGAGCAATTCAAAAACTTCCTGGTCATTATCCTCCTCGTTGCGGTGGTCTTGTCTGCCATCAGAGGTGAGGTGGCTAGCGCAGTTGTCATTCTGGCCATTGTGGTTTTTGCGACTGCCCTGGGCTTTGTTCAGGAGTACCGGGCGGAGCGGGCGATGGATGCCCTTAAGAAAATGGCTGCACCTACAGCGACTGTGCTAAGAGATGGGCGGGAAACAGAGGTTCCCGCCAGAGAATTGGTGCCCGGGGACATATTCCTCCTCAGTACTGGTGATCGGATACCGGCCGATGCCCGACTCGTTCAGGCCATCAACCTCAAGACAGACGAAGCGCCTCTGACTGGAGAGAGTATCCCCGTAGAGAAAATCACCGCAACCTTGCCGGGCGAATTGAACGTGGGTGAAAGAGAAAACATGGTATTTGCCGGAACGGTGGTTGTTTATGGTCGGGGCATGGCTATTGTCACCGCTACTGGCATGACTACCGAGTTCGGCAAGATTGCCGCCATGCTGCAGGAAGTCAAGTCGGAGAAGACTCCACTCCAGGCTAATCTTGATCGCATCGGGAAGTGGATAGGCATTGGGGCCTTAGTCTTGAGCTTTGTTTTGGCCGGGGTTGGTATTTGGCGGGGGCAAGGAGTTACCGAGATGTTCCTCTGGGGCATAAGTCTGGCTGTGGCTGTTGTCCCTGAAGCCCTGCCTGCTGTAGTCACCATCTGCCTGTCACTGGGGGTCCGCAGGATGCTGCGGCGCCATGCCCTGGTGAGGAAGATGGCAGCAGTGGAAACCCTGGGCTGCACCACATTCATTTGTTCCGATAAAACCGGTACGCTTACCCAGAACCAGATGACGGTGCGCCGTCTTCATGTGGGTGGCAGATTCATTGACGTCACCGGGATCGGTTACGAACCTAAAGGGGAATTCCACCATGACGGCATCTCTCTCAACCCCGATCAATCCACGGCTTTGCAGATGTTGCTCCGTATAAGTGCTCAATGCAACGACGCTTCTTTGGCCTCACTCAATAACGCATGGCATATCAATGGCGATCCCACAGAGGGTGCTCTGGTGACGTTAGCTGCCAAGGCTGGTTTGTGGCAACAAGACCTTAACAAGCAATTCCCTCGCCTTCAAGAAATCCCCTTTTCTTCCGAGACAAAAAGGATGACCACAATTCACCAGACACCCGCAGGGGGGGTTGCCTATTCCAAAGGGGCACCGGAATCGATTCTGGATTCTTGCAGCCACATCTACGTTGACGATCAGGAAAGAGAGCTGACCAGAGAGGGCAAGGATAGAATCCTTTCCATAGCTCAAGTGATGGCAGGTGAAGCCCTGCGGGTCCTGGGCATGGCCTACAAGCGGCTTCCTGATGCGGAAGCGGGCGGGACAGTGGAAAGGGATATGGTCTTTGTCGGTCTGATTGGAATGATTGACCCGCCGCGAGAAGAAGTCAGGGAGGCGATAAAGCTCTGCGACGAAGCGGGCATAAAGTCAGTGATGATAACTGGTGACCATAGACTGACTGCTGTTGCCATCGCGAAGGAATTAGGTTTGCTTAAGGGGGGCGTTGTCCTTAGCGGCACTGAACTGGATGGCTTGAGCGATACAGAATTTGAATCTTTGGTAGAAAAAATAGAGGTCTATGCGCGGGTTTCGGCTGCCCATAAACTGCGCGTTGTCGAAGCCTTGCACAAGAGAGGCCATGTTGTGGCTATGACCGGAGACGGGGTGAATGATGCCCCGGCTTTGAAGCAAGCTGACATCGGAGTGGCTATGGGGATTACCGGTACGGATGTTACCAAGGAAGCAGCAGCTATGGTGCTCACTGATGACAACTTCGCCTCAATTGTGGCGGCAGTAGAGGAAGGGAGAGGCGTAGTTGATAACATCAAAAAGTATCTCATGTACCTTTTCTCCGGGAACATGGGAGAGGTACTGGCATTGGCAATTGCACTTCTGGCGGGGACACGCCTGGGATTGAAAGCTAGTGATTTACCTCTCGTGGCGGCGCAGATCCTGTTCATAAACCTGATCGGTGATGGATTGGCAGCCGTTGCTCTGGCAGTGGATCCGCCAACGCCCGACCTCATGAAACGACGGCCTTTGCAGCTTAAGGATGTGATGTTTTCCCGCTCCGTCCTCGGGTTTACTGTTGGCAGTGCGATATGGACAGGGGGGGTAACACTGGGCAGTTTCGTCTGGGCAATCGATTCGGGAAGGAGCCTGGTTGAGGCACAGTGCATATGCTTTGTCACTCTGTTGCTTACCAGGCTGGTGCATGCCTTCAATTCGCGTTCCGAAAAGCGCTCTCTGTTTGAAATCGGTCTTTTTACCAATAGGTGGCTATGGGCGGCAGTAGGACTCTCCCTTGGACTAACAACGCTGGTTATCTATGTGCCACCTCTGCAGAGTCTGTTCAAGACCTTCTCGATGACGGCGAAGGACTGGGGGGTATGCTTGGGATTTGCCTTAACGATTCTAGTTGCGGTGGAGGTAGCCAAGGTCCTCCGGCGGTGGTGGGAGGGGCGGTTATCCTGAGCGCGCAACCAGGGCCTCTGGGGGGATCTGGATCGAGTGTGCAAGAATGGCTCGGTTCTGTTCGATAAAGGTTGGTGGTGATGGACTTTCCCTCATGACTGCTTATCAAAATCAACCTCAACCGAACAGAACCCTCACCTTAGATACGTTGACAACATTATAACAATATTGTTATAATGACGGGCATGGTGTGGGGGATCGAGAGGGGTATTCATTCTCCTCCACGGATTCATGAAGAAGTCGGGGCGAATCCCCCAACAAGACTTGCGAACGGCCAGGGATAGACGGACCGAGTTTCTGACGAGAAGGAGATGATCATGAACTGGAAAGAACACAAGAAGCAACTTATGAAGGATCCTGAGTTCAGGAATGAATACGAGGCCTTGGAGCCGGAGTATAAGCTTGCCAGTGACTTGATCCGGTTGCGGCTATCCAAGGGATTGACTCAAGAAGAGCTCGCCAGAAAGGTGCATACCAAACAGTCAGCCATAGCTCGATTGGAGAGCGCCGGTTCTCTACCTTCACTCTCAACTGTCAAGAGAGTGGCTGAAGCCCTCGACGCCGATCTTGATATCGTGATTCGGCCTAAGACACGCTCGTCAGCTCGCGTCGCCCGATAGCCTATGTTCGCGTAAGCTGCCTGGGCCTCGTCCCTTGGTCCAGCCGCCCTCCCCATCTTGGTGTTGCCGCACACGTCTGTCTAGGTCAGTAGTGAAGCCAATATAGATCTGACCTTTAAGGTTACGCAAGACATCTACGAAGTACACAGCTATTTCCAGAGACAAGTTATTGGAATGAAGCTGGCTCCCCGAGCAGGATTCGAACCTACAACCTAGCGGTTAACAGCCGCCCGCTCTACCATTGAGCTATCGGGGAACGTTACTGGACGCTTATTTTACACCAATTTCAGTGCCTGTGAAAGTACGGTGCGGGCAAGCATCCTTACCGGAGTCAGATAGAGTTGTCCTGGCAGCCACTTTATGAAAGGGGGTTAATTGGTTCAATGTGTTCACCCGCCGTGCGTTTGGATATGGTGACATGGTCATGTGCTGGGGACGAAGGATGTAATACAAAGGCGTAGGTGGGGAGCCTGACCCTATGGCTCGTGCTTGACAGGCTGAAGGTGTTGAGCTATGTTATACCTATAGGGTGTAAAGGTGGAGATAGAATTCTCGTCAAACCGTCTGGCCAATGCAAGTGTGAATCTTTCAGAGGCTACCCGGCTTTTCGGCGTTCCAATCGGGCGAAGGTATATTCAACGGCTGACAGTTCTGAGAGCTACGGAGAAATTCACTCATCTGTACGGGCACCGGGCGTTGCTGTTGCACGCTTTGAAAGGCAATCGCGCTGGGCAGTACTCGATGACTCTCACCGGGAACTATCGGCTTATTGTCGAGAAGGTTCAAGAAGACAAAGTGCGCATTATGGATGTGGAGGATTACCATGGTGACTAAGACTGATGCTTATCCTGATGTTGCTATCCCTCCTGGAGAGTATTTGGCGGAGGAACTAAAGGCGCGAGGCATGTCTCAGAAGGAATTGGCGAGATGTATGGGACGGCCGCTAAACGCGCTAAATGAGATTATCCACGGGAAGAAAGCCATCACCGCCGAGACTGCCCTGCAACTTGAGGATGTCATGCCGGAGATACCCGCACGGTTCTGGCTGAATCTGGAGACTGACTACCAGCTTACCAAGGTGTTGATAAACAAGCGCACCAAGACTGCGTAGTCTCCCCTCGTTACTCCACTCAACCAGTGGCAACCATCATGCCCCAACCGGCGAGAACAGACACACCCAGGAATGAGCTAATCCTGCAACGCCTGATGAACTGATATCAGTCGTCGCAGCACTGCCCGGAATGGGCCTCTGTGACCCATTGAATGAAACAGGCTTCTGTGACCTATCTGGTCGCGAGACGTGATGGCCTGAACGAAACGAGACTTCAAGACGTCGCTATGTGGCTGTCATAGCACAAATTGCTCTCGAACCCCATGGAGACCAAGTGCCTCAAAGGCGCTGACAATATGCACCCACTGACCACGTACAGGCGCCGGACTGACACCACCGAAACGCTGGCGGGTTTCGCTGTCAACCCGACAATTGTTCGTTTAGAGGAGCATTATCAGAAACCCTTGAGGTGCACGACCTCTGAAAGTGAGCGGCGCGGGCTGCGGAACCTGTTTCCAGGATTGTTTGGGTCATTGGAGCCGAGCGCTATCCCAATGATGATTGACAGATCGTCAGGGATTTCCAAATGAGCCCGGATCAGATCGGGATAGGCCACCAGCATAACCGCCACTGCCGTATCCAGGCCATTGTCTCTGGCTGCCAGCATGATGCTCTGAGACAACGACCCGAGATCGAATACCGACCACGGAGTGAGGGCGCGATTCATGCATAGATAAATCACGACCGGAGCACCGAAGAATTTGTGGTTGGCCTGCATCATGGTCTTTCGCCCAGCACTGTCATCACGGGCAATCCCAAGGAGTTGCGAACGTCTGTCCATTAGATCCTCTGTACGCTTTTGCAAGGCAAGAGGCCATGATTGTGGGCGAGGAAGGTCCGGATGGCCTGCCGCTTGTTCTTGGAGATTCTTCAAATACGCTTGGCGCAATCGTTCCAGCACCTCACCGCTGGCAACGTAGATTTCCCAAGGCTGCGTGTTGGCCCACGAAGGGGCTCGCGTGGCGGCTTCGAGAATCTTCAGCACCGTCTCTTTGCTTACTGGGTCAGGTTTGAAAGCTCGGCAGCAGTATCGGGAATTGAGCGCATCAATAGTATTCATAGATAACCTCCCAATCGGCTTGATTCATTATGGCTGAGCTTTGGCGCTATTTTACTTCTCCTCCTGAAGAAGTGTCATCCTTTGTTGTGGCATTTGCTGACTTGTCCTTTAGCAAAGCTATGCCGAGAAGACCTATGGGGCTAAGCAGACCCCATAACACAAAAAGCCAATGTCTATTCTTCATGGATGTCCAGAGATAACAGCCCCACAATGTCAGACAGATACCCAGAAATCCTAGTAAGGGCAAAGCCCGGTAGTTTGTGTTGGCATAGTGCATATAGTAATACGACAGATATGTTACGACAAGCCCAAGCATTATCGAAACTGTTCTTAACAGAGCCTGACCTTTGTTAGTTGTCATCTTTCTCCGAGTGCGTTTCCGCCGATAAGGCCGATATGTCAGGGTGCAAGCACCACGTGACGGAAATCCTCTGGCATATTCTACCTCGTGTATATATGGTCGGCAAGGATGGGGCAGTTTGAAGGGGGGTGAAGCTATGCAGGCGCACTGCATGCCAGTAGTTCCAACCCTTGAGGTGCTACAATGATCGGGAACTGCCTGATATTGTCAAAGATGCCGTGGAGTGAGGAAGAATGAATAGGTCAAAGGTGGCCCTGGTAAGATGCGATACATACGATCAAAAGGCTGTGTATGAGGCTGTCCAGAAAGGATTGAACCTTATTGGGGGAGTCTCCAGCCTCGTGAAATCCGGCGAGAGAATCGTGATGAAACCGAACGTCCTCTATGGCACTAATCCTGAGAAGGGCGTATCAACGCATCCCTCAGTTTTGAGGGCGGTCGGGATGCTGCTCCAGGAAGCGGGCGCGAGCGTTTTCTACGGTGATTCTCCCAGTTTCGGAAGAGCTGAGAGCCACATGAAAAGAGCTGGCTTGAAGCAGGTTGCTGATGAGCTGGCAATCCAATTGGCCGATTTTGATAAAGGGAGGACTGTCAGCCACAAGGGTTCACTCTTGATTAAGAGCTTCGTGATTGCCAATGGAGTGTTGGACTCAGATGGCCTGGTCAATCTACCGAAGCTGAAGACTCACCCGCTCGTTCGATTCACGGGCGCTGTCAAGAACCAATTTGGATGTGTCCCCGGCCTTCTTAAGAGCCAATATCATGTGAAGTTGCCCGACCCATACGACTTCGCCACCATGCTGGTCGATTTGAATACGCTCGTAAGATCGCGTTTCTGCGTCATGGATGGCATTGTGGCCATGGAGGGGAATGGACCGAGAAGCGGGAAACTAAGAGAACTCAACGTCCTGTTGTTTTCCAGCGATCCAATAGCCCTGGATGCCATAGCTTGCAGAATCATGAACCTTGATCCAGAAGTCGTGCCAACATCAAAGTTGGGCGAAAAAGCGGGATTGGGAACCTACCACAGCGACAACATAGAACTTGTCGGCGAGAGGATAGATTCTTTCACGTGTGATGATTTCGATGTCATTCAGACTCCTCCCGACCACTGCAATAGAGGCAGGGTGAGAACCTTCATCAAGAACCGGCTGTGCGAAAGGCCAGCCATAAATAGAGTAAGGTGCACCAACTGTGGGACATGCGTCAAGATGTGTCCGGTCGAACCGAAAGCTGTGGACTGGCGCAAGGGTGACAAAACCAAGCTGCCGACGCATAGGTATGACCGTTGTATTCGTTGCTACTGCTGCCAGGAAGCCTGCCCGGAGGGGGCAGTCTTTGTAGAGAATACTCTATTGGGCAGAACCCTCTTCCGCGTTTGATATACCTGCCTGATTAGGTATGTAGACTCTCTATGGCTACCATTGAACGAAACAAGCGAATGTCAAAACTGTGACCACGTGGCTTGCCCAAATCCCCGATCGTTTCCTGGATTTGATATAATCGGACCGAGAACGGTGTGCCATGTGTGAGAGGACGTGATGGCCAAGATACTCGTCGGCACTTGCTCCTGGACTGATCCACTCTCCTGCTAAGTAGAAATACCTCTAACTCTCGAAAATCCGTTGGCCTGGGTGAGCACACCCCTGTGCGTGCCCCTGCAAAAATCCGTTGGCCTACAACCATGATTTGTTGCGACTTCCATCCCGTTTTCCCCTCACGACTGGTGCTGCCGAGCCAGGATTCGAACCTGAGCTAAGGGATCCAAAGTCCCCTGTGCTACCACTACACCACTCGGCACCGCTGATGTTTGGATTATAGCTAAAAACGTCATCTGGGGCAATTGGTGCCTTCGCTCAGGGTGACAAACCGCCCGAATGTCATTCCCGCGAAAGCGGGAATCCAGGGTCGTAGGGGTGGTTCGCGAACCGCCCCCCCCCGTGTCATTGCGAGGAGTCCCTCTTCAGAGGGACGACGAAGCAATCCCGGCCCTGAGCTATCAGCCATCCTTCCGCGGAAGGTTGTGTGGCTGTCGGGTCCCCGACCCGACGCGGTGTGGTGCGGTCAGACGAATGTGTGGATTGCCGCGCCTTCTCCTCGCTTGGCTTGGAGAAAGGCTCGCAATGACATGATGGGGCGTGCATGGTCGCTCCATCTTGTAGGGACTCTGTCCGAGGTCTGAAACTGGAGATTAGTGGACAGAGTCCCTACTGAGGGGTTTCTCCTCAACCCGCAGCGCGGGCATTTATGAGCCGTTCAGCATGATATAGCATGGTATAATGATCGCAAGCTTTGGACGAGGTTGGTGAGGTTGGTGAATTTGACTCAAATTCAGCTTTATGATACGACCCTGAGGGATGGGGCGCAGCAGGGCGGCATCTCCTTCTCTGCGGAGGACAAACTGAAGATTGCGCGGAAGCTGGACGAACTGGGGGTCCATTTCATTGAGGGTGGCTGGCCGGGCTCGAATCCCAAAGACGCAGAGTTCTTCGAGAGGGCCAGGGAGCTTTGCCTCTCCCAGGCAGTTCTGGCTTCGTTTGGCAGCACCAGGCGGCCGAACAGCAAAGCAAGCCATGACCCCAATCTTAATGCCCTGGTCAGCGCTGGAACCAGGGTGGCAACGCTGGTAGGCAAGAGCTGGGATGGTCAGGTGATCCGCGTCCTGGAGACGACGCTAGAGGAAAATCTGGCTATGATCACTGACTCGATAGATTACCTCAAGTCGAAGGGGTTGAGGGTCTTCCTTGACGCCGAGCACTTCTTTGATGGCTACAAATCGAATCCTGAATATGCATTGCAGACAATTAAGGCGGCTGACAGGGCGGGGGCAGATTGCGTTGTCCTCTGTGATACCAACGGTGGTTCGCTCCCTCATGAGGTAGCTTCGATAGTTCAAGCGGCGCGAAGGGAGGTAGCCTGCCCCCTCGGAATCCATGCCCACAACGATGGTGAGCTGGCGGTGGCGAATAGCCTGACGGCCGTGCTGGCCGGGGCCGTCCAGGTTCAGGGAACGATCAATGGCTATGGGGAACGCTGTGGCAACGCTAACCTCTGTTCCATTATCCCGGCTCTGGAGCGCAAGATGGGCGTGTCTTGTCTGGGTGATGAGAGACTGAGGAAACTGACCGAAGTCTCCCGCTTTGTAAGCGAGCTGGCCAATCTGCGGCCCTTTCCAAGGCAGCCCTATGTTGGGACAAGGGCCTTTGCCCACAAGGCCGGGCTCCATGTCTCGGGGATGAGCAAATGGGAGGAGAGCTATCAGCATATCGATCCCGAGCTAGTGGGCAACCGGAGTGATGTGCTGGTCTCGGAGCTCTCCGGCGTAAGCAATATCGTTCATAAGGCTAAGGAGCTGGGGTTGCTGCTTTCCCGTGGTGAAGAAGCGCGCCGTATTCTGGAGCATGTCAAGCTGATGGAAAGCCGCGGCTTTCAGTATGAGGAGGCCGAGGCCTCATTTGAATTGCTGGTGCATCGGGCCCAGCCGGATTATGTACCTCCCTTTGAGCTGGTCGATTTTATGGTGGTGGTGGAGAGCCGGCGGCGCCCTGCCGCCAGCGGTGGGGAGATACTGGCGGAAGCCACAGTCAAGGTAAAGGTAGGTGGGGAGGTGATCCACACGGCCTCCGAGGGGGATGGGCCGGTGAATGCCCTGGACATGGCGCTGCGCAAGGCACTTGCCTGGTTCTATCCCGGCGTAGCCAGGGTCAAGCTGGTGGACTACAAGGTTCGCATTCTTGATGAGAGCGCGGGCACCGAGTCCCAGGTGAGGGTGCTGATTGAATCCGGCGATGGTGAGCATCAGTGGAGAACAGTGGGCAGCTCCACCAATATCATCGAGGCGAGCTGGCTGGCGCTGGCTGACAGCCTGGAATACTGGCTGATCCAGAAGGCGAAGGGTCTCCCCTCAGTAGGGACAGACCTTTAGGTCTGTCCCTACTGGGCTTTAGATACCAAGTCCGAAGCAATCCCCTCTCCCTTTGATGGGAGAGGGCTGGGGTGAGGGTGATGTTTTCCCCTCCCTCTACCTCCCTCCCGCCAGGGGAGGGAGAACGGGTGGATTCCCGCTCCCCGTTTGCACGAGGACAAGCTTCGCGGTAATGACATGACGCGGCGTGCATGGTCGCTCCAGAAGAGCGAGTCTTGAGACAGCCTCAGGGATGACATTTGGCAGGTGTCACAAAATTGTCACAATTGAATTGAGCGCGTAGGGGCGCGAAGCGCCCCCTGCAATCGTGTGGTCATTCCCACGGTCAGGTCGTCCCTCCGCAGAGGGAGGGCACTCACACAGGGAATACAGAAAGACGGTGGGAGGCCTGCAGCCTGGAAAGCAGCCTGGAAAGCTGTTGTTGTCCAGCGAAAATGTCACCCTAATTGTTCAGCGAATTTGTCACCCCTTGTCATAAAAGGCTTTGTAAGATCTGCGCCATGGATGATGCGGACCTGGCTTGTGTCCCTTACTGCGGAGCAGGCCTTTGACCATGACGTCAGATGTTGGCCTGTTGGACCGCAGTTGGCCGCTATCGGGTGGTGCCTCCGTAGTAGGCAAGAGCTGTCCCTTGTAGTACACGGCTAAGGTGCCATCAAACCTCTCATGCACCGTTATCCTGGCTCGAGCGTAGCTGGCTCTGTCTATCCCCGGCTGGATTTGCAGGCGACGGCATTTGAAGCGCGCCACGTTGTCCGAGCCGACGGTGCGTTGATACTTGAGGCAGAAGACCTCTTCGGGGATAAAGCCTGGTGGGGTTGGCCTATAGGCTGATCCAGGCTGACTGGCTGGTACCATGAAGCGGTGGTTGTAGCGCGGCAAGAAGTCTGCCATTACCTGGTTGGCTTGAGCCTTGTTCTGTGCTCCGGCCAATCTGAGTTCCGATACCAGCCTGTCCTGGAAGGTGCCCCACAGCCTCTCTATCCGCCCTCTGCCCTGCGGTGAGTTCGATGGCATGGAGGTGATGCCCAACTCGCCCAGCAGGCGGCCAAACTGTGTCGGCTCCCTTTCGCCCAGCAGTTGCTCCTCCAGGGACTCCTTCTGCCTGGGTGCTGTCTCGAATATGCTGTGGCGGTCCCGGTAAATGGCCAGGGGTATACCATGAGCGGCCACTATGTGTTCCAGCATCCGGAAGTAACCCTGGGTATCCTCTTCGAACCTGAAGAGAGCATAGGGCACCTCACCCGTGGCATCATCTATGGCACCTACCAGGGTTAGCTCTGGGCCTCTGC
>JAPLHP010000076.1 GCA_026389585.1 Chloroflexota bacterium
ATGGAAATCCCACCATAGCCAATAGCGGTGGCTTCCGCTGCAGCCACAATCCTCCGAAGACGCTCATCAAGAAAGCCTGCCAAGGCTTCAAATCGTTGTTTGATCAAATGCGTATCCATGTCCTAAATATAGCATAGAATACTATAACTTGCAATGGTTATTTAGTGACAGTCCCTAAGTGGTCCAACTATAGTCCGTGGATTCTCGAGGTGGGTGTCATCCTTCTGTGGAAGGACGACCTGACCACGTCATTCCCAGCCCTGGCTAAGAAGGGGGAATCCAGAGAGGAATGTCCGTAATTCCCTCTCCCTTCGATGGGAGAGGGCGGGGGTGAGGGTGATGTTTCCCCCTCCCTCTACCTCCCTCCCGCCAGGGGAGGGGGAACGGGTGGACAGGTATGACATGTGGATGACATGTGGAAGGATCCACGGATTCAGGCCTAATGTGCAGTCTGCTGCGACTTATATTATAATGTGCTTCATCATGACAACTTCTATATGGCCTGTGAGGGTGCCCCTTAATTTGCTGCGAAGAGGAACTTCCTGATGGAAGTCTGGAGCCTTACACCATGGATAGAACTGGATGGGGTGCTTCGTCTACTGATAGCCGCGGTCATGGGCGGCGTCATCGGCTATGAGAGAGAGCGCGCTTCTAAACCCGCCGGACTCCGCACCAATATCCTTGTTTGCATGGGAGCGGCTTTGTTCACTATTACCTCCATCTACGGCTTCGCCGGCCTCGATGCACCGGCGGATCCCTCCAGAATCGCTGCGGGTATTGTGGTGGGTGTTGGCTTCCTGGGTGCAGGGGTCATTGTTCACAGTGAAAAGGGTGTAGCAGGATCACCACCGCAGCCACAGTCTGGTCCGTGGCTGCCCTTGGCCTGGCAGTAGGGTGCGGTCTGTACCTCGTGGCCGTGGTGACTGCAGTTCTGATTCTGGTGGCGCTGCGCCTCAAGACACCCTGGCGCCACGATTGAGGCTATCTCAGTTCTAGATCACTTCAGTCTGCCTGAAGCGGGCTATCTCACTATCGCTGTAACCCCCGATATCTCTCAGGATTTCCTCGGTATGCTCACCCAATTGCGGTGCCAGGCCTCGGGTATCCGCCGCCGTTTCACTGAAATGGATCGGATAGCCGGGGACCATGCCTTTACCAAAGACGGGGTGATCGAAATCGACGATATAAGAGTTTGCCAATACTTGGGGGTCGTCCTTCAAGCCCAGAGGCGTATTGACTGGGGTACAGAAGACATCGTGTTCCACCAGAATACGGTGCCACTCCTTTTGCGTCTTGGTGGCAATGACCTTGTCCAGGAAGTCGATCAGTTCCTCACAGTGTTCCATCCTTTTCTCCCGTGTATCGAACTTGGGGTTGGTTTCCAGCCCCGGATGCTCGATGGCACGGCAGAATTCCCTCCAGTTCCATGGATGGTAGGATAGAGTGAGGCAAATCCACTTGCCGTCCCGGCATTGATAGTAATTCCTCATCGGGTCTGTTGACCTGCGCTGATGTCGGGGGACTTCCTGGTCCATGGTGAGCGCATTCAGGACGTTGAAGTACTGGAGGAACATGGCGGAGCCGAGGAGGGAGGGCTGAAGCTCCTGACCTATGCCGGTGCGCTCCCTGGCAAACAGGGCGGTCAGGAGGGCATGGCTGGTGATAATGGCTGTAACCTGGTCTATCAGCCCAAACTGGACGAGCAAAGGCGGCATGTCTGGTTCGCCCATGCAGTACATCATCCCCGACCTTCCTTGTCCCTGAAAATCGAAGCAGCCCTGCTGGCTGTCCGGGCCTTTGGAACCATAGGCGGAGACTGAAGCATAGATCAGTTTGGGATTGATTTGACGCAGTACGGGATAGGTCATTCTCATATTCTCTACCGTCTTGGGGCGCAGGTTGGTGAGAAAGATGGCGCATTTGGACACTAGGCGATAGGCAATCTGCTTGCCCTCCTCTTTGCTCAGGTCCAGGGTGATGCTCTTCTTGTGGCGGTTAGCGCCCTCGTAGAAAAGACTCAACCCGTTTTTGGAAACCCAGACCTTGCCGAAACGAGACAGGCGTCTCAAGGGGTCTCCCACCTTCGGCTGCTCTATCTTTATCACCTCTGCCCCCAGATCGCCCAGGATGGCGAGCGCCCCTGGTCCGGCATGGAACGCCCCCCATTCCAGGGCACTGATTCCTTCCAGTGGTTTAAGTGAAGCACGCTCCTCTTCCAAACTGGTGATTTCTCCTTTAGACACGCGGTCAAGAGAATGATTTCTGGTTGTTTACATCCCCAACTCGGCGCGGGTGTGGATGAAGGCCAACAGGTTATCACGGGCGACCATGCCGACGATGTTGTTGTTCTCCACTACCGGCAGTTGATTAACGTCCTCGTCAGTGAGCAGTTGCATGGCGTTAGACAGGTCGTCGTCCGGCCTTACCCACTTCAGTTTGTCCATAGGTGTCATGACCTCCCTCACGCTTCTACTAGACCAGACTTCACGGGGGACCACCTTCACATTATGCATGGTGATCATCCCCAGCGCCCGGCCGTCCTCTACTACGGGGAAGCAGCGGCGGCCGGAGGTCAGGATATGGTCGTTTACCAGTTCTGCCACAGTGAGTCTGGGGGAAACCACCTGGCAATCGCTGGTCATGAGTTCGCTGATCTTGTGGCCTCGAAGCATGTCCTGGAGGGCCACCTGCCGGTAGCTTCCCACAGCAGCGTTATCCAGAAACCAGCCGACAACTATTATCCACAAACCGTTGAACCAGTAATCTCGCCCCTGGAAAATCAGAAAGATGCCGCCGAAGATAAAGAGGTAGCCGAAGCCTCTGCCGATGGTTGAGGCGGTTCTGGTAGCTCTTCTCAGATTGTCTGAGCGCCACCAGAGGATGGAGCGCAGCACTCGCCCTCCGTCCATGGGGAATCCGGGAATCATGTTGAATGCGGCCAGCATCAGGTTGATATAGCCGAGCCAGAAGGACATGCCTGCCAATGGCTCGATGGAGTCTCTGGTGGTGAAGTAAGTCGCCAGGAATATACCTCCCAGCACCAGGCTGGTGGCTGGCCCGGCTATGGCCATGCGGAACTCAGTGCCGGGCTTTCCCGGCTCCTGGGTGAGCTGGGATACCCCGCCGAAGATGAACAGGGTAATAGCGCTGACCTGCATGCCTGCAGCCTGTGCCACCCGGCTGTGGGCTAGCTCGTGGGCCAGCACCGAGGCAAAGAAAAGGATACTGGTAGTCGCTGCGATGAGCCAGTTTGTTGCCGTGCTCCAGTGGTAAAGGTCATGGAAATCTATGGCCAGGAAGTAGGTCACCAATCCAAATATGATGAACCAGGACCAGTGCAACCTCACGGGGATGCCGAAGTATTTGCCTATAGGCACTCCTCCCTGTAACATCTTCTTCCTCCTCTGCGGTGGGTTTCCGATCCCCCGGGATCGTCTATTGTGGATCGGCCTTTGGTGTGCTCTCACTAATAAGATATCACAGGGGGTGATCAAAAACTATCAAAAAACTACCATGCAGGACGATTATATCGTGATAGATTGTAATGCTGCCAGCCGTTCTTGGTGGTTGGTGACTGTCATCCTTCCGCAGAAGGACGACCTGACGGATATATTGAGATGGGTTCAGGCCGGGCCTATTTGTCCGAGGGCGAGTGAAGCATTAGAATAGGAATCGCCTAAGGGAATCGGTGTAGGACAATTGATTACAGGGCGGATTCCCAGGCCAGGTAAGCGATGGCTGGAGGGTTAGCGAGTGCAGGTCAAGTTGTCTGAGAAGAGACTTCAGGAATTCGAGCGCATCTTCTATCCCCGTTCCATTGCAGTGGTCGGTGCCTCCAAGGATGAGCGGAAGATGGGCTCCCGGTGGGTGAAGGGCTTGGTTGACTCTGGCTTCAAGGGCCCGGTCTATCCGGTCAACCCCAGTGGAGGTGAGATATTTGGTTCCAGAGTTTACCCCACTATGAAGGCAATTCCGGGCCCGGTGGACCTGGTGGTCTGCTGCATCCCCAGGGACTTTGTCCTCGATCTCCTGGACGATTGTGCTGCCAAGGGGATAGGGGCCATCTATTTCTTCACCGCCGGATTCCGGGAGACGGGCAAACCTGAGTGGGTCCGGGTGGAGGAGGAGATGGCGAGACGGGCGCGGGAGGGAGGGTTCAGGATCATTGGCCCCAATTGTATCGGTGTCTGTTGTCCCGAACACGGGATACCCTACGGACCATCAACTTTGCTGGGTAGGGTGGGTTCGGCAGGCTTCATCTCTCAGAGTGGTGGGCATGCCGGGAAGATGATGGAGATTGCCACCAGTCGGCGGATTGGTTTCAGCAAGGTGATCAGCATCGGCAATTGTTGCGATCTGGGCAGTGCTGACTTTCTGGAATACATGGCTGTTGACCCCAAGACCAGTGTCATTGGCCTCTATCTGGAAGTACCGCGGGATAGCCGGCGCTTGGTTCAGACCATGAAGGCTACTTCGGGGAAGAAGCCTGTAGTAGTCTGGAAAGGGGGCCGGACGGCAGCGGGAGCCAGAGCGGTTAACTCTCATACAGGAGTTCTGGCAGCCTCGGCTGCTCTGTGGTCGTCAGCTTTGAGACAGGCAGGGGCTATCGAGGTCAGAGGTTTGGACGAACTGGCGGATACCCTCCTCCTTTTCCAGAGAGTTGGCAGGCTTGAGAGAACTAACCTGGGCATTATCTGTGGGCTCACCGACGGTGGCGGTGGTGAGGCGGTTATGACTGCCGATGCCTGTGCTGCTCTTGGAATTGATGTCTCTCCTTTCACCGAGAGAACGCGGCGGGAGTTGCTGGGGCTTCTCGGCCAGGTGGGCAGTGTCCTGGTCAATCCGCTGGATGTCAGTCAGCGCCCCGGTGATTTGCAGACGTTCGAGAGAGCTATTGAATTGGTGGCTAATGAACCTCATATCGACATCATCGCCATCTATGAGAATGCCGATCTGCTGGTAGGATTCATGACCAAGGGAGTGGCGGATCTCATCAATGGTGTTATTGTGAAATCCAGCCGGAAGCAAAGTAAGCCCATTATTGTGATCTCTCCGCCGGGGTCATCTGATGCGGAGCGGCTGGATATTGAGTACAGGCTGTCTGATGCAGGGATACCAGTGTATCCCTCTGTGGAGCGGGCAGCCAGGGCTATTGCCAATGTCAACCAGTACTATCGCCGCCGTGCCGGGAATCCCGGGTCTTAAGGGTGGGCCTTCTGTTTTTCAAACCATCCACAAGCATCTCGTGAGTCGCCCCTGGGGAGAGGTGTAGGGTGGGTTCAGCCCCTACGACTGTGTGGATTGCGGTTTTACAGAAACCACATGGTAAAATGGTGAACCAGGGAAACTGAGAGAATGCCTATACATCTTCTATCCCCAGACGTTGTCTCCAAGATAGCTGCCGGTGAAGTAGTGGAGAGGCCGGCTTCCGTGGGCAAGGAGCTGTTGGAGAACTCTCTCGATGCCGGTGCATCTCAGATCAATATAGAGGTGGTGGGTGGTGGGGTGAACCTCATCAAGGTGGCGGATAACGGGACGGGTGTTTCCAGTGATGAGGTGGAGTTGGCCTTTGAAAGACATGCCACCAGCAAGATCACTAATCTGGCTGACCTGGAGAATACCACTTCGCTTGGATTTAGAGGAGAGGCCTTATCCAGCATTGCTCAGGTGGCCCAGGTAGAGATGCTCACCCGCAGCAAAGAGGATCTATCTGGTACTTACCTCTGTTTGCGCGATGGCAAGGTAATCAAAAAAGAAATTAGAGCCTCCCCCCGGGGCACCACGGTCACGGTGCGCCATCTATTTCGCAATGTCCCGGCTCGACTGAAGTTCCTCAAATCGGCGACGACTGAGAGTAACCAGATCACCAATCTCGTCAGCCAGTATTGTTTAGCCTTTCCTGGTGTACGATTCACCCTGTCTGTTGACGGAAGGACTGCTCTCCGTACTCCCGGGAGTGGCAAGCTGAGGGACGCCCTGGCGGAAATATATGGCCTGGAGACAGCTCAGGCCATGCTGGAGATCAAAGGAAGTGCAAAGGAGGGCGGCCTTGCCCCGGTGATCAGCGGCTACGTCAGTCCGCCTTCGGTCAGTCGCGCCACTCGCAGCTATCTCAGCTTCTTCGTCAATAGGCGGTGGGTGCAGAGTCGCCTGCTGGCTGGGGCGGTGGAGAAGGCTTATGAAGGTTGGCTTGGGGTGAGGAGATATCCCATCGCTGTCATCAATCTCTCTATGCCGCCGCAATCGGTAGATGTTAATGTCCATCCTACTAAGCGAGAGGTCAGATTTTCCCAGGAACCGGTTGTCTTCAACGCGGTTTTGGGAGCAGTGCGCAGCGTGCTTGCAGAAAAAGCTCCCGTACCTGAAATAGGGTCTGCCGACACCTTCTTCTCAACCCCTGAACATAGAACGGCGGAAAGGCCAGTCGCTGATAAAAAACCCATAGCAACCTTGCCACTGATGCCGGAGGCTGCCCGCTCGGAGGTTCCTGTTCTCCGGGTGCTGGGACAGGCAGCCAGCACCTACATCATTGCGGAGGGACCTGACGGGCTGTATCTGATTGACCAGCATGCTGCCCACGAAAGAGTGCTCTTTGATAAGATACTGGCCGAGTGGACACAAAGGACGGTGGAAGTCCAGTCGCTTCTGGAGCCAGTGACTGTTGAGTTCAGCTTGAAACAGGGGGAACTGCTGAAGGACAGAGGGGAGTTGCTGGCCCAGTTTGGCTTTACTATTGAACCATTTGGCGATAGGACTTACCTGGTGCGGGCTGTTCCGGCTATGCTGGTTGGAAAGGGGATCGCAGAGGCGGTGAAGGAGACCCTTGACTCTCTGGATGATGAAGCCGACACGACTAAGGTGGAGGGGAGGATAGCCCGTTCGCTGGCCTGTCATGGCGCTGTGCGGGCGGGACAGCTCCTGAGCCAGGAAGAGATGAAAGGGCTGATAAGACAACTGGAAAAGGCAGTTTCCCCGCGCACATGTCCCCATGGTCGCCCTACCATGATTCATCTCAGCTCAGGCCGGTTAGAAAGGGAGTTTGGGCGGGCCTAGAGAATGCTCGGAGTCGGGCATATAGCCAATGTGCCAGTAGTGAGTAAGAAGCCCAAGTCCGTGGATTCTCAAAGTGGGTGTCATCCCTCTGCGGAGGGACGACGAAGCAATCTCTGCCATGAGCCATGAGCTATCAGCCATCACCCATCCTTCCGCAGAAGGACAGGAATCCAGAGAAGTGGTACTATATTCCCTTGGCCTCCCCCTGGATTCCCTCTTCTTAGGAAGGGCGTGGGAATGACATTAACGCGAAGTGATCCACGGATTAAGGAAGAGAACCGAAAGAGGAGATTGTGCGATGGACCTGAATTTGAAGGATAAGGTGGCTATAGTTACAGGCGCTGGTGGCAACGGGATCGGTACCACCGTTTGCCTGGAGTTGGCCCGGGAAGGCGCCCATGTAGTGACCAATGATATCGACCGGTCGTGGGCAGATAAGGTGGCTAGGCAGGTCAGTGCTCTGGGCGTTCGATCGATGCCCACCTACGCTGATGTGACCAAAATCAGTGATTGTGTCGAGATGGTGAACAAAGCCTTTACTGAGTTTGGCAAGGTTGACATCTTGGTCACGATCCCCGCTTACATGATGCATAAGGACTTCGCTCATTCCACACCGGAGGAGTTGCAGAAGCAGGTGGATGTAACCTTCTGGGGAGTGGTCAATGCTGCGAAGGCTGTGCTTGGCACTATGATGAAGCAGAGGAATGGCAGTATTGTGTGCATGGGTTCAGACTCGGGCAAGATGGCGCCGGCTGGTGAAGTGATGTATGCCTCGGCCAAGACTGCTATTATGACTTTTGCCAGCAGTCTGTCCAAGGAAATCGGACCATATGGCGTCAGGATCAATGTGGTGAATGCGGCACTGGTCAGGTCACCGAGTTATGGGGCTGGAACAGAGGAGGCGTTTAGAGCCAATTATCCATTGGGTCGTCTGGCTGAGACGCAGGAAGTTGCTGAAGCCATATTGTTCCTAGCATCGGATCGGGCCGGCTTTATCACTGGTCAGACGTTGAGCGTCAACGGGGGACGACTCTAGTGGCTGATTTCAGTGTCATTGCGAGGCACAAGGTGCCGAAGCAATCTCAAAAACAGTGCTACCATGGCCTGGAGATTGCTTCGCTTTGCTCAGAATTACACCTAAGAGCGGTGGCCGTCGTCCTTCCGTAGAAGGATGACCCGACGCAGTGGGCAATATGTCACCCTGACTTTTATGCGGTTTGTCACCCTGACCTTTATGCAATATGTTACCCTAACATTTACGCAATATGTTAACCTGATATTTATGTGGTATGTCACCCTGAGCGAAAGCGAAGGGTCTCTTCCCACAAAGCGAATAACGCCTATTTCTGCAACTAAGCATTAGTAGGGTTTCGCTCCAGAGTTTCAGATTCCTGGAGGTGGTCGAGATGATTCTGGATAGGTTTGCTCTGACTGGTAAGGTGGCCATCGTTACCGGTGCTGGGAGAGGGATAGGCAAGGGTATTGCGCTGGCCTTTGCTGAGGCCGGTGCTGATCTGGTTTGCGTTGATATGACGGCTGGGCAGATGGAGTCCACCGTGGCTGAAGTGCAACGTCTGGGGCGCAGGGCATTGGCCATACCTTGCGACGTTCGGGAGGGCGAGCAGGTGGACAGAATGGTGAACCAGGCTAAACAGGAATTCGGTCGCATCGATATCCTGGTCAATAATGCCGGAGGCAGCCCATTCAGGCCGAGCTTGAAGACGAATCAGCTTGCCTGGGAGGCTATTGTGCGGGAAAACCTCACCACCACTTTTCTCTGCAGCAAGGCGGTAGCAGCGGTGATGCTGGAGCAGAAGTCGGGGTCTATCGTCAACATCTCCACTAGGGATTCCCAAATCCCTTGCCCCGGCATGATGGCCTATGGTGCTGCGAAGGCGGGCGTCAACTCCCTCACGCTGACGCTGGCCTGGGAACTGGCTCCCTACGTCAGGGTAAACGCCATCCTGCCCGGTGCTGTCTTGACCGAGGGCAGTGCTCCGGCGCTCGAACCTGTGAAAGACAGGATCGTGGCTAATACTCCCCTGAGACGCTTGGGCAAACCCGAGGATATAGCGCTGGCTGCTCTGTATCTGGCTTCGTCTGCTTCCGACTGGGTGACCGGCAGGCTGTTTGAAATAGACGGCGGGATAGAATTTGTGCCGTTGGCAGCAGAGATGATCGCTAATGAGAGTGCAAAGGAAAGGCCAAAAGGGCAGACTTAGGCGTATGGCTTTCAGGTTCGCAACCCCGGTCAGCCCAAGCTAGTGCTTGGGCACAAGTCAGCGTAACAATCGAGATTCTTCGCTGCGCTCAGAATGACACAGTGGGCGATGTGTTACCAATAATAGAATTGGCTGTGTTAAAAAGGATTTGGTTCTGGCACCTTTAGAGGATAAAAGGCTCTGTGGCACCAGTGGAGCGAACTCGCTATGCTCCCGCTGCGAGAGATGTTGCCTCTGGGCAATCGGGTGCCACATTTGCAGCTAGCTGTCGAACAGCGAGTTCTCGCATCTGCCACAGGTCTCGGCCGCATCGTTCAGTACTATTGCACCGCCCCAGCGGCACCAACCGAATAGTTCTTCTGTTGTGTTGACCTCAAACTCCTGGACCTGCTTGGTGACCAAGTTGAAGACTATAGAAAAGCTCATGGGCAATTCACTTAGCGTCAACTGCGCCCGGACGTAGTCTTTGTTCCAGTCGCTGTCCTGTGCTTCCCTTGTACTTGTCGTACACTATGTAGTAATCGGATTTGAAAACGAATTTTATAGGTAAACCACATGCATATATGTTACCAAGTTGACCACGTTTTCTCTGGAACTACGTAGCTCTTTGAATTTCGTTCTTCCCACTCTTTTGCTGGATCTCTCGCCTGTTTTATTTGCGGCTCCGGTGACCGGCAATTATATACAACGTAGAGCAAGTAATTCTTACCCCATTGGTTAGCCGAATTGGGTTCCTCTCCCATAAGAGTTACGTCGCCTCTCTCACTGCGCCCTTTCACTTCCACTTTGTAATTACCCTGAGCCCCAGAACAATGAAAATCAAACCCAGTGCCAATAGCGGCAACAGTAAGATTTTGACCTTTTTGGCTTATTTCCCGGTGCTTTACTTCTTCAACTGCCACTCGTTCTACGACATCGGTTATATCTACATTGTGCAAATTGACCATAGGTGCACATTTGACCATGCCATCCTGTAACTGTGCAATTTCGGCGTCCCCTGCTGCGAAATCCTTGTGTAATAGAACTCGTACGATGCCATTCCCCAAATCCTCCACAAGCAAAGACTTCGGGATATTCTTGTCATAACCTCCCAGACTGATAGTCAACGACAAATAGCCATATCGCTCAACTATAACTCCATTAATACCTGCAAGTTCGATCAGAACAGAAATAAAAGGGTACTTACCAAGAGGTATGCGTGCGGTGTTTGTATTGGTTAATTCTTTGGCCGCTGAATGGGCGCCAATCGAATATAACACAGAACGATATTGCTCTACATCATCTTGCGGAATCCAAGCAAAAGGTAAATCATTCTGGAATAATTCTGTTTCCGGGCAATCATTCACATATGTTTGTCCAACCGGCATCCAATTGCCGGAATTGGTCATTACAGGTACATCTTTATGTTCGGATAGTCCGATGTTAATATTCGAGAGACGCTTAAAGATAGACTTTGACCGCGCTTCCGCCTTTTCTTTTGGCCAGGCACTTCCTGATAACAAGCGAAGAAGTAATACGAGGTCAATCTCATTAAGACCTTGCCTCGTGTCTCTAACTCCACAGAAAACCAGAAAGTCCAGGCTCACATTTGTTAATTCACCCTGTACGAGAGGTGCCAGTTCATGGGCAATTGCTTTATCTGCTTCAATGGGACAAAAGGCTGGTTTCTGGTGAAGCGCTAATGGCGACCTCAGACCTTCGTCTGTGGGAATCCAATTACCAAGTCGAGCTGCTGCCAACAATGGTGACCAACCAGGTATGTATGTTAGTCGCCCATCTGGCTCGATTATGAATGCCATTGGACTCTCGAATAGTCCCCGTTCACTTCCCCCTTTTGACCAGTGAGAGGCCAGATATGTAAACAAATTGTCACCATCGAGAGGTGACCAGGTTTCGAAAAGGGCTTGCAGGAATTCAATAGTCTGATACTGAACTTTCTTACCCACAAGTCCTTGGCTTACCTCATTAGTTAATTCAGTAACAAGCTTTGTCTCAACAATAGTCTGTGCCGTGATAAGCCGGAGTTCAGAAGCTATGCCCACCGCTTGCAGGAATGCAAGGCATTCATCAATGTCATCAATATCGTCTTTCCCAGAAATTGCATGTGCGTTCACGAATGATTCAGGATGTCCTCCTGAAGGTGCTAAGAGTGCTTCCAGTTTACCGCCACATTCTGTTGGCATGTAGAGTTTCCCGGCTTGATGCCAAACACCTTTCTTTTTCGTAAGCAGTTTTAGCTTTGTGGAAGCATTCCAAGTAGCTAGCGTGCTCTTGGCCTTGTTGGGATTTAATGAAAACCACTTCAAGATGACTTGAATGGCATTAGTCTTCTCAACTTCTGATACGTCTTCCCAGTTGGCAGTTTCCATAAGTTGCAATAGCTTTTTCTCCACAAACCAATCTATAGTAGTATTTCCAACATCAAGTGCGTTCAAGAATGTCTTCACGATTTCATTGGTTTTGTTGTCAGCATCTTGCAACACTTCGGGATGTACAATTGCATTCGGAGAGAGTTTGAATACAAGGCCCAATAGGCTATCGGGAACATTGTCAATATGTTCACTGGGCAACCTAGCTTCTTTGCCAGTAACAGTTATCAAGTCAGCTGTCAGAACCCAGGGTTTACCTTTGTAGGCCGACACCCGGTGAGCAAGCAATCCTGCTAGTCCTTGATAAAGTCTCTGGAACCATATTGGTGCATTCTCAGTTTTGGTTCGATTTGCCAAGAACACATTCCAATTTTCACTCGCAAGGACGACTACTACTTCTTCACTGGTAAGACGCGTGCCGCCCAAATGGTCCCTTATTACGGTGCGATTAACTATGTTGGGATTTACGAACCATCTGTCTGGGGTAGAGACTTCCTGCCAACCAATACTTCCAATCGCCTTGCAAAATTCGTCTAATGATTTTTCTTGTACGAGACTCGATGTGGGCTTTATCCAATTATTATCATCTGTAAGGACTACTTCGCGCTCTTTCAGTTTTGTCTTGAGGTGCTCAAAAAAATGTTGTTTGACAGATGCTGTCGCCGGAACTTGACCAAGCATCAAATCTAGGAATTGATATTGCCAGACCGCATGACTCTTGAATACTTCGGCAACATCGGCAAGCAAGTCAGCAGCGCTGCGTAACATCCAGTGATTCCAAGGGTGGGCTTCATCCAAAGCGTCGCGTCCACCCTCAGAAACGAAGTCGCCCTGTATTATGAACGGGAGATTAGCCTGTTCAGCAGTCAATGGTAAGTGACTAAAAATACCACCATAGATACTAGCACCAGCTGCTTTTTTAAGCTTTCTTTCATCGTCAAGCTGAAATCCTAGGACAATCTCACGTCCAGTCAGTTGCTCTCGTCCGGCCTCAATCGTTTCTGGCGCGTTCCTAATTGCTGGTGGCACTGGCACAGTACGTCTGAACAACAGCCATTTCTCTTTGTCTGAGCCCAAATGAAGTGTCAATTCTTGTTGTTTGGTATTTTGGTCGTTTAACACGTCCGATTCATGTTCAACCGTCTTTGTAAAAGTTCTCGGTTTACCGTTTACCGCATCGTTCCATTCCAGTTTCTTGACCTTTTTGAGAAACATAAAAGCGCGTCCCAAATGCTCCGCTCTCTCAAGAAGGCTTTGTATTGACCGTTGCCCTTTTTCTCCAGAATCTAGGGTGCAAATGAATCGTGCTCCCTTGCCTCCGGGAGTTCCGTCAAGTGGATGCGGCACAATTTGCCATGGGAAATCTGGCTCCTTATCCTGCCAACACTGGCGGTCAAATTCAAAAGCATAACCCCCTGAGAAAACTTCGACTTTCTCGGAAATACGAAAGGCGGACTTAAAACCGATTCCGAAGTAGCCAAGATAGCCACCACTGATAAGCTTTGCGCTGTTTCCAATACTACAAAGGCTCTTAACATCCTTATCCGAGAACGGGTCTCCATTGTTCTGGAAGATTACCTTGTCAGAGGACAAATCAATAGAGAATTCGGGTGCATTAGCATCCTCGGCATTCTGCAGGAATTCCAGAATTACACTTCCACGCTGGAACATCCTGCTAGCGATAACTTTCGTTGCCCCTCTAAGAGCATCCGCCGCAGCACCACCAGATGCAAGTGCCTGCTCGTATTGTTTTCTTATTTCGTTCACCACTTCATTCGGCATTACTCCTCCTTAACCGTAAGGAAGTCCTTTTGGATCGGCCCATTCCAGCCCCTGGCATTGATGCGGTTTGTCACCCTGAGCGAAGCCGAAGGGTCTCCCTCCACAAAATAAATAGCGCCTGCTTCTGCAACTAAGCGCTAGGCTTTCGCTTCTTCTCTGTTTTTGTGATAGCGGATGAACCTGTCGATGGCCTTGGCCGCGCTGGCTATCGAATAATAGACTGGCAAGCCATCCTCGTAGAATTCCTGAACATACTTTGCGGCGAAGTGCCAGCCCTCTCCTGTAGCCATGTAATGCACCACTACTGCTATTGGCTTGCCTGACTCATGGTGCAGCTTGATGATGATCTCGGTTTCGCGGTCGAGTAAAATGGGAGCAACGGCGATAGACAGCATAATACCTCTGACGGGTAGATGAAAGACCAGCAGGTCAATTCCTCCGAAATTATGCAGTTTGCCGATAGCACTGTGGAAGGCTTCATGACCGAAGCCAAGATGAGGGATGTCCACAGGGTTGCTCAGGATTGTCCCGGCATCATTGCCCAGAGCAACCCGGAACGCCTGTCTGATCTGCTCAGGCAGGCTGGGAAGGATGAAACCGGCCTCGTCCCAATCGTCGGTGGCCAGGACACCGGCCCCGCCGCCTACGCCGATCATGGCGAGCTTCTTGCCCTGAAGCGGCGGCATGTAAGAGAGGGTAACTAACATGTCGGCCATCTCATCCAGGGTGTCGACGGGAATCGCTCCTGCCTGCTGCACCGCCCTGGTCCATATTTCATGTGATGCGGCCAGTGAGGCGGTATGGGAAGCTGCCACCACTGCGCCAGCCCGTGTACGCCCTCCTTTCAAGACCACCACCGGCTTCCTGGCTGACAGTCTCCGGAGGGTGCGATAGAACCGCCGGCCGTCTTTAACCCCCTCGATATAGGCGGCCACTATCTTCGTTTCTTTATCTTGGCTGAGGTATTCCAGCAGGTCTGACTCGTCGATGTCGCAGGCATTTCCATAAGAGATAACCTTGTTGAACCGGATGCCTCTGTCCGCAGCAGCCCGCACCAGGTAGAGCGTATTGCCGCCACTCTGGCAGATGAAGGACACCGGCCCGGTCTCGTGGGGGAGATCGGGGGCAAAGGAGAAGTGCGCCCCGGGGGAATATATCCCCAGACAGTTGGGGCCGATAATGCGCACCCCTGTTGCCTGGGCCAGTTGCTGGACCTCCTTCTCCAGTTCCCTGCCCTTTTGTGTTCCGAATTCAGCGAACCCGGAAGTAAAGAGGCAAATCACCTTTGCACCTTTGTCAGCCGAGTCTTTTATCAACTGGAGTACGAATGGAGCCGGTATGCAGGAGATGACATAGTCTACCGGTTCCGGGATATCCTTCAGATGAGGATAGATTGGGAGTCCCAGTACCTCGCCACCCTTAGCGTTGACCACATAGATCTTGCCTTTGAACCCATACTCGAGGATGTGGTTTAAGAACAACCGCCCCGTGTTGAATCCGGAATCGCCAGCAGCCACGCCGATAATGGCTACAGACTGAAGATTGAAGACCAGGTCCAGTGCCTCATTCTTGTCCATTGTTCAAACCTCGACTGTGCCGAGTTGACGGCCTGCATCGTATGCAGGAGGAGTCAGGCACTCGTAAAAACCTCAAGCGCATTTCGTTGATGCCCGCTTGCCCTCGTGGTAGCTGAGGAACCGGTTAATCGCCCTAGCGGCGCTTCCCATGGAATGATAGACAGGCATCCCCGAGTCGCTGCAGCCCCGCTGCAAGTCCAGGGCCTTCTGCCAGTCCCAGTTGGTGATCAGGAATTGCAGCACCAGAGCCAGGGGCTTGTCCGTTTCCTTGTAGATCCGGGTGACAAAGTCGTGGAATTGATCGGTTTCGGTATCGAATGCAGATGATGTGAACCACGCCGCCTGGCCGAAACCGGCGTGAATCAGACTGAAATCGAACCACTCGCCTTTCTTATAGGTCATGAGTCTCTTGATTACATCGTGGAAGCCCTCGCTGTAGCCTACCATGGAGAGGTCGATGGGGTTCTTGAAGATCATCCCCACGGTGTTGCCGAAACGGTCCATCAGTTCTTTGACCAGTTCTGGCGGCAGCCTGGGCACGGTGAAGCCAGCGCTGGTCAACTCGTCGGTGGCCAGAACACTGGCGCCCCCGCCGGCTCCGAACACGCCGGCATTCCTGCCTTTAGGGAGGGGCAGCAGTGTGAAAGTCACCAGCAGGTCCACCATCTCTTCCAGACTACAGACGCTGATGGCCCCGGTCTGGCGCATCAGGCTCTCCCAGACCTCGGCAGAGCCAGCCAGGGAGCCGGTATGTGAGGCGGCTATTTCCCCGCCGGCTTTGGTGTACCCGCCTTTGAGAATGAGAACTGGCTTGACTGTAGACATCTCGCTCAAGACTTTGTGGAAGCGCTCTCCATTCTTGACACCTTCGATGTAGGCCGCCACAATCTCCGTCTCGGGGTCCTGAGCAAAGTATTCCAGCAGGTCTGTCTCGTTGATATCGCAGGCATTCCCGTATGACACCGCCTTGCTGAACCGGACGCCCCTCTGGCTGGAGGCCCGGAGCAGATAGGAGGTGTTGCCACCGCTCTGTCCCATCAGCGCCACCTTTCCCACACGCCTGGGGAAGTCTGATGCAAAGGTCAGCCCGACTTTAGGAGAATAGACCCCCAGACAGTTGGGGCCGATGATGCGTATTCCCGCGGCTCGAGCCAGACGCGCGATCTCCTTCTCTAGCTGCCTGCCCTCTTCAGTCCCGATCTCCGAGAACCCGGAAGTGTAGATGGATATCGTTTTCACGCCCTTCGCAGCGCAGTCCTTTACCAGTTGCGGTACTGCGGGTGCCGGTATGCAGCAGATAACGTAGTCAACAGGGCCTGGAATGTCTTTGATGTTCGTGTAAGCGAGCAAGCCGGAGACCTCGATGCCTTTGGGATTGACGGCATAGATGCTGCCTTTGAAGCCGGAGGTACGTATGCTTTCGAGGAACCACTGTCCTGATTTGCCCGGAGAGGCCCCGGCAATGGCGATGGACGTTGGATAGAAGACAGAATCTAGAGATTTCATCTTATTCACCACCTCAAACAAAGAATCAGGGTCAGACAATGGACAATGAGACTAACCGGATTATAACAGTCTTTCTACTTACCATCTCCTGCAGTCGCGCGTTTTTCATGATATTGCAGCAACCGATCAATGGCTTTGGCTGCGCTTGACATAGAATGATAGACGGGTATGCCTGCCGCGGCGCATCCCCGCTGCAAGTCCTCTATCCCCTTCTGCCAGTCCCAACCGGTGATGAGATAATGCATCACCAGCGCCAGAGGCTTGTCTACCTCGCTGTATATTTTTGTGACTGCATCCTTGAAGAAATCGATCTCAGCCTCGAAGACAGAAGCGGAGAACCAGGCGGCCTGTCCGAAACCGATGTGAATTATCGATATGTCAGCGAATCCTTCATAGACCAGCAACCTCTTGATGAGAGTATAGAAACGTTCGCTGTAGGCAAAAGAAGAAAGGTCAATGGGGTTATGCAGGATCAACCCGGCTTCGTTAGGAACGGAAATTCTGAGCTCCTCCTTCACTATCTGGGGCAGCGGCGGCAGGACAAAACCGTGTTTGGCCCAGTCATCAGTCGCCAGGACAGCGGCTCCGCCTCCACCACCGAATATACCCACCCTCCTTCCCTGTGGTACTCGAAGAAGGGAGAAGGTGACCAGCATATCAACCAGTTCTTCCAGGCTGTAGACGCGGACGGCCCCGGCCTGCTGTAGAATCTCATTCCATACCTGATCGGAGCCAGAGAGGGACCCGGTGTGCGAAGCAGCCGCTTTTGCTCCAGGCTGTGTATATCCCCCCTTGAGAACTACCACTGGCTTTGTTCTGGCAAGCTCCGCCAGGGCTCGATAGAAACGCGGGCCATCCCTTGTTCCCTCAATGTATACAGCCACGACCTTGGTTTCGTCATCCTGAATAAGGTATTCCAGCAACTCGCATTCGTTGACGTCACACGCGTTCCCGTAGGAGATGACCTTGCTGAAGCGAACGCCTCTATAGATAGCCGCGCGGGTGGTATAGACCGAATTGCCGCCGCTCTGGCAAACGAAGGCCACGTTCCCACTTTCACTGGGGAAATCGGAGGTGTACGAGAAGCCTACCTTTGGCGAATATACTCCCAGGCAGTTGGGACCTATAACCCGCACTCCAGTGGCCCGTGCCAGGCGGGATACCTCCATTTCCAGTCGTTTACCCTCTTCGGTTCCGCTTTCCGAGAAGCCGGCCGTGAATACCGCGACCGCCTTTACTCCTTTGTCTGCACAGTCTCTGATCAGTTGAGGTACTGCAGGAGCTGGTATGCAGCAGATGAGGTAGTCAACGGGCCCGGGTATGTCTTTGAGTCTGGTGTATGCTTTCAAGCCCGAGATTTCCTCGCCTTTGGAGTTTATGGCATAGACCCTGCCCTTGAAACCGGAGGCGAGCACGCTGTCGAGAAACAACTGCCCGGACTTACCAGGAGAGGCGCCGGCGATGGCAACTGAAGCCGGGGTGAATATTGCATCGAGTGAATTGCCCGTTTTCTTTTGAGTCATATTTTCTCCATCAAGTCTATTGTGGCACGGTATCGGGAGGCGAGAGCTTTATCACTGCATTGTACTCGGTGGGACAGATGGTGACGCAACTCCCGCACTTGGTGCATTTTTTCTGGTCGATGACCTTTATGCCTCTTGTCTCATCGTTGCTAATTGCCTCGACGGGGCAGGAGAGCACGCAGTGTTCGCACCCCTTATGACACTTGTCGGGGAGTATATAGTAGGCGATCAGCTCCTTGCAAACCAGCGCCGGGCAACGCTTCTCCGTGATATGCGCTTCGTATTCATCCCGGAAGTAACGAAGGGTAGTCAGAACGGGATTTGGTGCTGACCTGCCCAGGCCGCAGAGTGAGCCTGCTCTGACGTCTTGAGCCAGCTCAGTGAGCAGGTCGAGAGACTCTATCTCGCCTTTGCCCGTGGTGATGTCAGCCAGTATGTCCAGCATCTGCTTTGTACCCAGTCGGCACATGGTGCACTTGCCGCACGACTCCTTTTGGATGAAGTCAACGAAATAATGGGCGGCGTCCACCATGCAGTTGTCTTCGTCCAGCACTATCATGCCGCCGGACCCCATAAGAGAGCCAGCCTCAGTGAGCGAGTCGAAGTCAACCGGGGTGTCCAATAAGCTTCCGGGGAGGCAGCCCCCCGAAGGTCCGCCGATCTGCACAGCTTTGAACCTTCTGTTGCCCTGCATCCCGCCCCCGACCTCGAAGATAACCTGGCGCAGGGTCGTACCCATGGGGACCTCCACGAGCCCGGTGTGAGCTGCCTTGCCTGCCAGTGCGAACACTGCTGTACCTTTGCTTCCTTCGGTCCCGATGCTGGCAAACCAGTCTCCTCCGCGGTCGATTATCAGTGGCACGCTGGCGAAGGTCTTTACGTTGTTAAGCAGCGTTGGCTTTTGCCACAGGCCTGACTCGGTCGAGTGTGGCGGCCTCACTCTGGGCATACCCCGTTTGCCTTCTATGGAGTACATCAGGGCACTGGCTTCGCCGCAGACGAAGGCACCGGCTCCCTCTGCGACTTCGATTTGGAAACTGAAATTGCTGCCCAGGATATTGTGGCCCAGGATACCGGCTGCCTCTGCTTGCTTCAGCGCCAGCCGCAGGCGCTTGACTGCGAGCGGGTATTCGTCCCTGATGTAGACGTAGCCGTGAGGCGTGCCCATTGAATATCCGGCGATAATCATGCCTTCGATTACGGAGTGAGGATCGCTCTCCAGAATGGCGCGGTCTATGAAAGCACCAGGATCACCCTCGTCAGCATTGCAGATGACGTATTTTGGCTGCCCTTGTGCCTTGAAACACAGTTCCCACTTTCTGCCGGCGGGAAACCCCGCTCCCCCTCGGCCCCTCAGTCCTGATCTCTTGATTTCGGCGATGATTTCCGTGGGAGATTTTTCCAGTGCCTTGGCCAGGCTGCTGTAGCCGCCGCGGCCGATGTAGTGGTTTATATTCTCGGGGTCGATGTAGCCGCAATGACGCAGTATCAGGCGCTGCTCGTGTTCAAATCGGGACAGCTCGGGAATGGAGGGGGCCTGCCCGTTGGCTACCTCGAAGGTGCCGAGCGCGAGCTCAAGACAGGGATCATCACCCAGCACATAGCCTTCCACAAGGCGATGGACAGTTTCCGGGGATATGTTGTTGTAGCAAACGCTGAAGTTTTCCGGCTTGATGATGACGACGAGGGGTTCCGCATAGCAAAGCCCCATGCAGCCCACCCGGATAACGGAGGCATCAGCATTCTGCCTTTTTATCTCTGTTTCGAAAGCACTCACCACGTCAAGGGAACCGGCGGCTCTGCCGCATGTGGCGGTGCCAACAAGGATGTGGGTTCTCTGCTGCAACGCTTCCCATTCGGAGATGGCCTGATGCTGAATCTGGTCGAAAGTCATTTATTAGCTACGGCAGATCCTCAATTACTTATCAGTTGTCTCCTGATGCTCGGGTTCCTTCAGTTTGGCCAGGACCTCCTCCACTTTGAAGGGCGTCATTCTGGGGTGGATTTCCTCACCCATGACTACCACCGGAGCCAGAACGCAGCAGCCAATGCAGGCGACCCGATCCAGGCTGAACTCTCCGTCATGGGTAATATCGCCTACCTTAATCTCCATCTCTCTTTCCAGGGCTTCCAGAACCAGGGCTCCTCCCTGCATGTGACAGGCAGTTCCCAAACAGGCTTTGACAGGGTGTCTGCCCAGGGGAGTGAAGCGAAACCGATTATAGAAGGTGGCTACGCCGTAGACAGCGCTGGCGGGAATCTGCGTGAAATTGGCCACCTCCAGCATGGCTTCTCGGGGTAGATAGCCGAACCTCTCCTCCACTTCCTGCAAGATGCGTATCAATTCAACCCTTTCCGGTCGGTGTCCGGAGAGGATTTGCCTCAACTGGTCGACGATCTTCCTGGAACTTGTTTCCTTCATACTCTCGTGCAGATTTCCGAGGGATTATCCGTGGTTTCCCTGACGTATCGCAGCATATGGTTCAGGCAGGCAATGGTGATCTCAACCAGGTCCTCTCCCTTGTTTTTACTAATTTTTGGGCCGCCGTAGAGGACACTGAGGCTGCCTGGGAATTCCTCATTAGCACCTCTGTAGATAAAATGGATTTCAATCCCCGGGAAAATCTCTTTCTTTATGGCCCAGTCTTCGCCCAGCCCCAGGGACTCTATTTCACTGCCGAGGTAGTCTGCCAGCTTGGAGGCATTGTTGATATGACCCAGGGCCTCTACTCTCAGATCTATGGCTCGTTTGAGAAAGGCATCATGGGGCGTCTGAGGACCGTCGATTTCCTTCAGACTGAGCAATCGCTTCTCTTTGAGACTCATTTTTTCTTTACTGAAGCCCGATGCTCCTGGCTAGTTCCTTCACTCCGATTCGAAGAGGGGAGTCTGCGGGTAGCTCTGTGGTAGGCAATCCCTTGACCTCCAAATCAGCCAGATTCGGGTCCTGGGGTATGGTAGCCACCAGTTCGAGACCTTGTTTATTGATTGTATCTCTTATCTCAGGAGGCAGTCCATTGGGAGAGCGATTGACCACCAGGCAAATCTTGCTCACGCTGGTCCGCAACTCCTTTATCAGTGCTTTCATGGCCGCAGCGGTCTTGATGCCTCTCTGGGTAGGATCAGAGATAATGAGTAATATATCTATATCCCTGGTTGTTTGACGGCTGATGTGCTCCATTCCTGCCTCGCTATCGATGACAACGTAGCGGTAATTGCGACCTACCCGATCGATAGAAAGGCGGAGCATGTTGTTGGCGGCACAGTAGCATCCGGGTCCTTCGGGACGCCCCATGGCCAATAGATCAAAACCCTTCGACTCCTCCAGAGCTGCCGTGATCTTGTAGTCCAGGTAATCCTGCTTGGATATCCCCGGGCTGATGGTGCCCTGCTGTATTGCCAGTGTCATCTCCTCCCGTATACTGCCCACCGTGTCCCCCAGGGGCACACCGAGGGCCTGGTTGAGGTTGGTGGCATGGTCAGCATCAATAGCCAGCACGGCTCCCTTCTGTGAAAGGAGCTGGATCAAAAGCGCGGAGATAGTTGTCTTACCGGTCCCCCCCTTGCCGGCAATGACAACAGTGGTAGTCATATTTCCCCGCTATTGCCTCAGGCTGGCGGCGAAGCCGGGCAGGAAAGCAGGAATTTCACTGGCTTCTCTGGGCCCCACCACAATCTTCCAGCCTGGCAAAGCTTCCTCGAGCTCGCCTTTGATCCTGGCCACCCTTCCAGGGATTACCAGGGTCCTCGTCTTCGTCCTTTGCTCTATGCCGCATCTCTTGATAAAGGGGCCGATGCTGTCGCCGGTGAACTTGCCTGCTGCCCAACCGGTGAGCACTCCCAGGCCTTCCGTATTCTTGACACAGAGGAAGGACGGGACTCTGCTGCTTTCAACTTCCGAAGACACAATGAAGTATGTCAGGGCCCAGTTGGAGGTGATCAGAACCGGAGAATCCTGGTTGGGATTGCCGATCTCGTAGAACTTCTCTTCTACTGACAGCGGCATCCGCGGATCGGTATAGATGTTGAGCCGCTCTAGCAGCAGCGGCAGAAGTGTATGTTTATCAAGGTCAGAAAGGACTGCTATAGAGGCATATTTAACTATGAACGCAGCGGCAATGAGCGATTCCTCCAGCCCGTCCCTGGTCATAAAACAGGGGAAGGCTATCGTCGGGTAGCCCAGGGGTCTGAAGCCTTGCTTCACCGCTGCCCGCCGGATCAACGTTTGATCTCGGATGCCTTCCATCAGGTTTCTGGAGCCCGGGTCCAAAACCAGGTCATCGAGCTTCTCGGCCTTCAATCTGGAGGTCAGCGGGATCAACTCTTCAACGCTGGCCGCCTTAACGCCCAGCGGGGCAGGACTCTGCTTGATCCTGGGAATAGCCTGGTCTATGTTTTCCCTGGTTATAGGATAGAGGAGAGGCTTCCTGTCGCCACAGATATCCCTGGCAGCGAAGAGGGCATCCAGGTCTTCTGAGATCAGGATCAGGCCGACATCTGTGTCGCTGCAAACCTTCTTCACCAGACCCAGGAACTTTGCCTTGTCTCCGGATGCGAAATTCAGAGCCAGGAGGTCAGCTTTGAGGGTCAGGCCGACCCTTTCGAACTGCAGTTCCTTTATTCTTTTGATCTTCTGCTCTACAACTGCATCGGAGTCACTGTCGGCGACGAGAAGGGCAATGCCAGTGGGGTGAATGAAGGCCTTCTCATGTCGATAGACTACCTCTTCATTCCCGATTTGCAGAGCATTCTTGCCGGAACCGATGGTGACCAGTTTGATGGCTGGAGCCAGAGCATCCTCCAGCGCTGCTCTCACCTCCGCTGAAAGATAGGGGCATTTCTCCAGGGTGGTCCCTCCCGAAGCCAGCTTCATGGCAAAGGCGAAACAGGTAGGGAAGCCGCATTCCTTGCAGTTCTTCTTACCCGCCTCGGGTAGCTTCTTGACGACGTCAGTTCCTTTGATTGCCATGGCAGATGTCTTGTCTGGCTATCCGGTCAATATGGGGAGCACCACCTCACCCTTGATCCAGGGATGCCCCACTTTCTCCAGGAATTCCATTAGTTCGGCGGTGTCCTTGGCGGTCTCTTCTGTGGCTATCTTGTCGTAGATGTCCTCGGGTATGGCCTCCCTGTACCGTTCCTTGATCACCCTGGGCATCCAGACTACTCTGCGGAGTCCGCCATCGGCCTGGAAGAACTTGGGAGACCGGATAAGCTCCAGCGCCATTCCACAGATGCCCTCCACCTGCCGTCCGCCGGAGGTTGCTCCGGCTATCTGTGAAAAGGTCTGCCCGATGACCGTCCGCCCGACGAAATCCCGGTGCACAATGCCGAAGGCGTCTACTTCGGGGATATAGAAAAGAATAGCTTGAAAGCAGCCGCAGGAGGTGTGGGGATGCTCAAAGGCGCTGTGCAGGTAGACCTGACTGTACTGCCCCAGTGACCTCTCGGCCACAACCTGGTTCAGTCCGCTGTATTCCCCTCTCACCGGATCGATGAGGTCGCCCTTTTGGACCTCGAAGATAGGCCCTTCAGGGTCGAGCTTCGAGGCAGCCCTGCCGTCAAACCAGTTTATGGCGCCGCAATTGGCCACTCTTTCAGGAGTGATCAGACAGCAGTGAGTCGGGGCGAAGCTCTGACAGAGGATACAGCCGTAGAAGACATCGACGTCTTCCTCTCTCAGACCTTTCAGCCTCTCGTCACGGGCTTGATAGACCTTCAGGGCTTGTGGCAGCAATTCCTGTACCTTCTTCTCATCGGTGGTAAAAGTGACGGATATCTTCTCAATGACAGACAGCTCCGAAGTGAAGAGGAAAATGAGTATCTCACCGAACTCCTTCAGGGAATCGAACCCTTTAGCGAAGGCAGACTTGCTCAACCTTATCCAGATGTCACTCCTCTGGTTCATATGGTAGATACCTTCGATGTAATTGGAATACATATGTAGCCTTCTCTCGATCACAGGCTCCATATCCTTTTCCAGTTTCTCTCCGGCGATGTCAACCATAATGGCCAGTGGCTGGCTGCTGCCTTCCCGCATGTCCTTGATGTCGGGGCCAACCACCTCTACCTTTTCATGCTCTACCTCATTCGGCCTCTTCATGGTGACCAGTTCGAATTTGGCAGCGGCCTTCGGCCCGCCGAATTCGACATACATATCCTCTTTTCTGATCGTCTCACCCTCGTACTGAGGCCCAATGTCAACGTGGAAATCCATCTCTTAACCCTCTTTCCCTTCTTGCAGATTATATATTATAATGCTGTTGAGGCTAGTAGTACCAACGGTACTGAGAGTCGGCGCACATAGGTTCTTCTTTTTCAGCAACGAAGGCTACGAACCAGTCTCATATTCACGTTGAGACAGCTGGGAACTACGCCAAATTCTGGTTGAAACCGGTTGCCCTGGCCAGATCCGTGGGCTATAATGCCACAGAACTTAGAGAGTTACGGCAACTAGTTGAGACAAATAGAGAACTATTCCTGAGGAGATGGAATGAGCACTTCGGCAGTTAAAGCTACAAATGCTCTTGCCACAGACGTTCACTTTGAGGCTGACAAAATGAATGTGCAGCTATCCGATGGACGCGTCATCAGCGTTCCCCTCGAATGGTTTCCTGCACTGCGCAAAGCCACGGCCAAACAGAGGAACAACTGGCGGCTGATTGGAAAGGGAGTGGGCATTCACTGGGAGGACCTCGACGAGGACCTCTCGGTTGAGGGACTCCTCCGCCACTAGGAGGGTGGGTCACCACTCGGACAACGCGGATAAGTTAGGCACAAAACAACCGTTCGCTTGCGCCCAGCTTAGCTTTGGGCAAATAGTCGTGACCCAGGCTCCTAGTGGTTGGTTGCACGAATCAGCGTAGCAATCGAGATTCTTCGCTGCGCTCAGAATGGCACGCTCATGGCTCATGGCTGATGGCTCATAGTTGATAGCTGATAGCTCGTAGCTCATAGGGGACTGGATTCCCGCTCCCCGTTTGCACGAGGACAAGCTTCGCGGGAATGACATACGGGTCAGGTTTGGGACCTGACACTCAGTGCACGGATCCATCCTAAGGCCGTACCTGGCCGCTGCCGAAGATGATCCACTTGTAGCTGGTCAGTTCCTTCAGTCCGAGTGGGCCACGGGCGTGAAACTTCTGGGTGCTGATGCCTACCTCGGCCCCCAGGCCGAATTGACCTCCATCGGTGAAACGGGTGCTGGCGTTGACATAGACGCAGGCGGCATCCACTTCGTCCAGAAAGCGCATGGCTGCCGAGTATTCCTCCGTCACGATGGCCTCGGAGTGCCCGGAACCGTAACGGTCGATGTGCTCCAGGGCCTCATCGAGTGATTTTACTACCTTGACGGCAGCAATCAGGGCCAGAAACTCCTTGCCCCAGTCCTGCTCGGTGGCAGGCACCAGCTTCAGGGAAGGCGTCTCTTTGAGTATCTGGAGGGCAGCCTTGTCGCAGTGCATCTCCACACCGGCCTTGACGAACTCCCTGGCAATCGATTTCAGAAAGCGGTCGGCAATATCGGCGTGGACCAGGATGGTATCCAGTGCATTGCACACCGTGGGACGCTGGACCTTGGCGTTATACACAATGGCTACGGCGTCATTCAATTTGGCCATTTTGTCAATGTAGGTATGACAGACCCCCACCCCTCCCGCCAGCACCGGCATGGCGGCATGGCTGGCCACAAATCTGACCAATTCCGCCCCTCCCCGGGGAATGATCAGGTCGATGATGCCGTTCATCTTCAGCATACGGTCCACCACGGCCCGTTCCGTGGACTCGATGATCTGGACGACGCCTTCGGGTATGCCAGCTTCATAGGCTGCCTTTTGCACCACTTTGGCCAGCGCCAGGTTGGAGTGGATGGCCTCCTTGCCGCCGCGGAGGATCACCGCATTGCCTGACTTGAGACACAGGGTGGAGATATCCACCGTGACGTTCGGGCGGCTCTCGTAGATAGTGGCGATCACTCCCAGGGGCACTCGCTTCCTGCCAATCTGGAGTCCATTGGGCAGTGTGCGCATATCGAAAACCTCTCCCACGGGGTCGGGCAGACTGGCCACTGCCCGTACATCTCCGGCCATGCCAGCGATGCGGCTGGGATTGAGCAGCAGGCGGTCAAGCATCGCTGGACTCATCCCCGATGCCTCTGCCGCAGCACGGTCGCGCTGGTTGGCGGAAAGAATTTCGTCCTGGCTCGAAACCAGTCCATCGGCAATGTGCAGCAGGGCTTTGTTCTTCACTTCGGTGGAAAGATGGGCCAGCTTCTTGGAAGCAGCCTTAGCTGCCGGGGCCTTGGTCTCCAGTTCGTCTATGGTAGATGACATCTTCTTGCTCCTGAAATGAAAGACTTATCCTTCAATCTTCTTTTTGAAGCTCTGTACAATCTCTTCTGACAGCGCTCGCCCTACCCGGCTGATCAGCCATGCCAGCCATCCGGAGGCTTCACCGCCGGCGGTGACTCTGGTGTGGCCATTTATCGGCGTCAGTGCATAATAGCGGGTGATCCTGGTGCCCAGGACTTTCCCCTGCATTACCACTCGTTCCCCCGGCACAAATTCTGTAATCTTCATCGACAATCTAACTGTTATGCTGTCCCTGGCAGTAATCCGGAACTGCGAACCCACGCCTGGTGGACCGGCGGAGAGCTTCTCTATCTTCTTCAGCGATGGTATCCATCGGGGCCATTCCTCAGGGTCACTGAGGGTTGACCAGATACTCTCTGGAGTGGCGTTGATCTCGATGCTGCTCTCAAACCTCATATCCTTCTGGCCAAAGACACCGTAGAGTGCCTGATTCCTCGCTGACGACCTGAAACCATGGCCTCTTTCCGAGGGGTTCAAGCTTATCAAATATGACGTTGCAGCGCAAGCTTAGTAGTCCAACATGTGGCTTGTGTGGTAGTTTGTCAAGACTCTTTAGAAATGACTCATGAAGAGAAATCACATTATAGGAAAAGACTGAAATAAGAGAGGAATCATGGTAGGTAAAACGAAACAGTATCCGAGTCCGAAGTTTCGCTCAGTGAAGGAAGAGGAGGAGTACTGGAAAACGCACAGCCCCATTGTTGAGGGATATGAGGGAGAGATCAAGCGCCCACGCCAAAAGCGGTCATCTTTCTTGGCGGT
>JAPLHP010000077.1 GCA_026389585.1 Chloroflexota bacterium
TCGTATCGAAAAGGTAGCACCCCTTGTGTTATCATTAGTTCACCTCGCTGGTGTCTGAATTGCCCGTTGTTTTCCTATTCTACTCCTCTCTGCAGGAGTCGCCAACGAGGTCCTTTCATCGTTCTTGATGGTGGATCAGGGCAGCCCTCTGCACTCCCCAATTGCCAAACAATATCACCATGCCAGACGCAACCCGGCAGCAGTTGGCTTGCTTGGTGGACAGGGTAGCACCTGCCCCAACATGCGTCAACAATGCGAATTGGCTACTGTTCTCCAAGATGAGGAACCGCCGTTAGAAAGAGGACTCCAGGCGTTGTGGAGAATGTCGGGTGGATTGGCCTTTGGGCAATTAGTGACGCTTGCCTCCATCAACCTGATAGGGTAGGCTATGGCCCATGAAACTGGGGTATCACCGGCAGGCAAGCTGATGGCTGAAAACCAAGGGGAAGAAACCCTCAAGTTCCTCCAGGCTCTTCTGCAGCCCTGGCATACCGCGGTTGAAGCTCCGGCGGAGGCCCAGGGGAAGGTGCTGAGCACTCTCCTGAAGGGATATGTCAAAACCGAATACGGGGAAATGCATGGTGCAGCGCACGTAGAAGGCATTGATGACTACCGCCGTGCATTTCCGGTGGTTACCTATGAAAACTATAAGCCCCTCATTCAGCGCGTAATGGCCGGTGAGACAAAATTACTGCTCAGTGAGGAACCCATTGGCTGGGCCATCACGCGAGGCACAACTAAAGGCGAGTCCAAGTTCATTCCCATGACGCCCACCGACCTGCAGATGAGGGTCAGCGCCGGGCGTGCGATGCTGCACTATGCTGTCAGCAGTAATAGCCATGATCTGCTGGCAGGCGCTAATCTGAACCTGAACTTCCCCTCGGTGGTGGGAAGGGTGCAGGCTGGAGCGAAGGAACTGGAGTATGGTTACAGCTCAGGCATCTACCTGAAGCATGTATCAGCATTCACTCCCATCCACTCAGTCCCCACGCAGGAAGAAATTGACGCCCTCGGTGGAGGCAAGTCCATCCGTGACTGGGAAGCCCGTTTCGAGCTGGCCTATCAGAAATGCAAAGACGAAAACGTGACGATGGTAGGCGGAGTGGCGCCAACAGCCATTCTGTTCGGGCGCTATCTTCGCTGCGCTCATAGAGTCTATCCGAAGAATATCTGGCAGGTACGTGTGATGACTCTGGGCAGCGTGCCTGGCATAAACACCCGATATGAGCCTGCGTTGCGAGCCCTCTATGGGCCGGTCGATATTCGCGAGATCTATGGTACTACTGAAGGAATGTTCGGGCAGCAGAGAGACGACCGCAGAGGCTGGGTGCCCAACTATGACCAGTTCTTCTTTGAGGTGCAGACCCGACGGGGTATAAAGCTACTGTATGAGATGAAGCCTGGCGAGCTGGGTAGCCTCATTGTTTCGACTCCGGTACTGGCCCGCTACAAGATCGGTGACATGATACTTGCCTTCCGACCTCCATACTTCCGCTGCATCGGCCGTGACCGCTGGTGGACTCCCCTGGACTATGCCTGGGCTGAGTTCATGACCTTTAACCTCGGCCGGCTTTAGAGTTCAACGCCGAGGGGCGAATGCACGAAGCAGTATCATGACTGCGATGACCACCAGTACTATCACCCAGATATAGTTCCAACTTACGAGCTCACCCAGGCCTATGCCCAGAAAGACTAATCCGAGGATTACATTCCCTGTCACCGCACGCCGGTGCTCCGGTACAATCAGACGATATAATGCCGTGAGCAACAGCACAGACCCGGCTCCGGTGAAGAAAACGGCCCAGCCTTCCCACCAACTGAAATGATTCTTGAAGTCCGAGGTTTCGGCCAGCAAGACCAGTGCCCCCCAGATGAGAATCGCCGCCCAGCTTACCGCGTTAACCCGGTCCCGGCGCCACTTCTCGTCCCAACCCTTCCTTTTCTCGTCCTCTTTCTCTTGCTTCTCCCCTTTTTTCTCGTCTTCCTTCTCGTTTTTATGCCTTTCAGACATGTGCCCTCCTTTGGAAGGTCGATGGTTTCCGGCAATTCAACTATAGAACTGCCACAGACTTAAAGCCAGGCGCTAGACCGATGCCAGGATGACAGTGTAGTTCTTGCCGTAGACCTTGGCGCAACTGGGACAGGTGGTATAGAAGAAGTACATCTTCTTCATTTCCCTACCCTTTGATTTGACGTAGCCATTCATTTCCCTGGCCCACTTGCCGGTATCCTTGAACGATCCTTCAAAGACCTTGCTGAGGAAAGTCCCCGATATCCTCTCTATCCCGGCTCCGGGAATCTCTTTGCTCACGGCGATGTAGAGGTCGGCTCCAAAAAGAGACTTCTCTTCATAGAGCATCAGTGGCACGGCAGAAAGGGCATCGGCCTGCTTGATCTTCTCCATGTTCCTCACCATCACTTTCCCGAAGCCCAGCGGGATATGCAGAAAAGTGCGGATATGGTCTTTGATGAACAGCTTGTCCCGGAAGGTCACCTCTTTGTCAGTCCACGGCTCCGGGTTGAACCTGGGGCAGCAACCTGTCTCTGATTGTTCGTAGAGTTTGTCCATAGTGATCAGCTCCTTTCGCCCGGTTTCTGACATTTTAGCATCTGATTCAGTAACTGTGAAGTTCCCTTTCTCTTATTGCCGCAAATGTGAGCATCGATACGGTTCATGTCATTCTCTTTTAGGGTCTGATACCCCGCCGCTTGCGGCGAATGAATTAGAATAGATGCATGAGCATCTATTTACACAAGAGCCACAATGTAAGCGTATTGTTGTATCATCTGGTGTTTCCAACGAAATACCGTCGGC